>JAURLM010000103.1 GCA_030831265.1 Chloroflexota bacterium | reverse complement strand
GGTCGGCGCACCATGCGGGCGCGGGCAGATGCGGGAGTGTCGCCGGTGCGGACCTCCGCTGTTATCTCTGGAAGTTCCTCTCCACGGTCAGAAGCAACCTTCCTGATGCCTTCAAGCGGCAGGCGCAGGTTGCGCTCAATGTCGTAGTTGAGTGCTTTGAGCGGCGAGATGTAGAGCGTGTCGATACCGCTTCGCCGCTTGCCCTCAACTTCAGATGCAAACAGCCTGTTGATAGCCGATAGAAACGCAGCGAGGGTCTTGCCGGAGCCGGTGGGCGCATGGACAAGGACGCTTTCGCCATTTGCGATGTGCGGCCATGCCTGCACCTGTGGCGGTGATGGTGCGCCAACAGCGTCTTTGAACCACTCTTGAACAGCGGGAAGAAAGCGCGCCAGCGGTTCTTCATGGGAGTCACCCACGGTGCGGCCAGTTCGTTTGCGCTTGCTGTCAGCCATAGGTGAAGTATGCGGCAGACGCAGTCACCCGGCCAAATCCCGGCGACGGGCAATGCCTATCCGGGATCACTCGCAGCAAGCCTGTACGCATAGTCGATAGCGGCTTTCATGTTGACCGGGTTCGCTATGCCCTGCCCTGCGATATCGAACGCCGTCCCGTGGTCGACTGACGTGCGGATGATTGGCAGACCAACAGTCACGTTCACACCTTCATCAAAGGCAATCAGCTTCATGGGCACATGCCCCTGGTCGTGGTACATGACGACCATAACGTCCCACTTGCCTTCGTAAGCCTGCCTGAACGCTGAGTCAGCAGGAAGCGGGCCGATGGCGTTGATGCCTTCGGATGCAGCGTCAGCACACGCCGGCCGTATCTCATCCTCGTCCTCGGAGCCGAAGAGTCGGTTCTCACCGGCGTGCGGGTTCAAACCGCACACGCCGATACGCGGCTCACTAATGCCGAGTTGCTTGAGATGGTCATTGGCGGCACGGATGGTCGCAAGCACACGATCTCGCTTGACCCGCTTCACGGCCTCACCGACTGAAACATGAGTGGAGACGTGAATCGCCCGCAGTTTCGGCGAACCGAGCAGCATGAAGTAGTTTTTGGTGCCGCAAAGGTGACCGAGAAGCCCTGTGTGGCCGTCGAACTTGTGCCCGGCAAGATGCATCGCCTCTTTGTTGAGCGGTGCTGTGACAATGGCAGCTATGCGACCTGCCTTTGCCATCTCGGTCGCCTGCACAACAGCCTGGAAAGCAGCTTCACCTGTGTAGGCGTCAACCTTGCTAACCTTCACCTTCGCAGGGTCGCAGTTCTTCAGGTCAAGTACGTCGATGCGTCCCTGTTCAGGTGCCGCATCTGCCGGGTCTTCGAGCGCACGTACAGTCCAGCCTTTGGCCCAGCGATTTGCGGCGTCCTGGACCACCCTGGCGTCACCGAAAACGATTGGCCTACTACGGCCAATGGCGATCTCGTCCGGGATTGCTTTGACGGTGACTTCAGGGCCAACGCCAGCAGGGTCACCGAGAGTTATTCCAATGATTGGTCTGGGCATCACGGCTGGTCACCACCTGCGGGGAGAAAATTTACGAGGTTGAGAAGCGTCTGGTCATCTCCGAACGCGCCTGCTTTGGTTGCGATCACGGTTCCATCAAGGCTTCCGCCTGAGATGGTTCCAACCGGCACACCGGGCAGCGGTTCAGCGTGGAGCAAGATACCACGCGCTCCGGTTGCGGTGAGTATCCCGTAGGCGGTGTCTCCGCCGACAATCACAATTCCGCCGATGTCGTTCTGTTCTGCCAAACGCCTGACGACCTGTCCTAGTTGCGCCGTCACCTCATCCGCTGCTTTGCGGACTACCGCGGGAGAAAGTGTCGAGAGGTCGTCGACGATGGTTGCTCGTAGCGCAACGTTGTTCCCGGCGGCAAAGTGAGCTTCAACCGCTGTCATGTCCGGGTGAACGATATGCGCTGTTCCCTCCCGAGTGACGGCGAACTCCACACCTAGCCGTGATACCTGGCCCGCGGACTCGAGGGTCGCAATCTGTCTGTCGGCAAGCGAACGCAGGCTCGCGGTGACAATCAGAAACGGCCTTCGAGCATGCCCGGATACCGTTTTGACGTTATGTATTGAAGAGTCTTGAGATGCACGAGCCAGTGCAGCGGCAAGTCCCGCTGATCCGGCAAACAGTGGTTGCGTCCTGTGCAGGGCACACTCAGTCACCGTAACACCAGCCGCGACAACTCGGTCAAGGTCGGAGTCAGTCTCAGCATCGCAGATAACAATGCGGGGTGATTCACTGCTGGTTTCTGCAAGCCTCACAAGCGTTTCTGCCAGACCGCTGGATCGGACATCGTCCAGGTGAACCTCCGTCAGCGCCATCCCCGGACTCCGGCGAAGAATATCTGCGACTTTGCTGGTCGTGAGCGGGGAGAGAGGATCGTTGCCAACTTCGGTCTGGTGCAGTGGAACTCCATGCACGAGCAGGTTCCCATCTCGGACGGTGCGACCGGTGCCGGGAAACGATGGGCAGAACAGCACCACGGGTGCACCGGAGAGTTCAGCGCATTGGGATACTTCCAGTCCCGGATGACCGCGGAGAGTGGAGTCGATCTTGACGTATCGCAGCTCGATGCCGACCGATGAAAGGTTCGCCAGCAATTGCCCTTTCACCCTGCTGGCAGCGTCAACAAGAAGGCGACGTGTATCGGCATTTACCGAGATTACCCGGCTGATGGCAGGTGCATCAGAAACATCACCGAGAATTGCGACATACGGGGCATAACCCGGGAAGATAAAAGCGGCGGCACAATCCAGTGCGCCGGTAAGGTCGTCGGCAAGAATCGCGAAGCGCGCCGGTTGCGCTGCTGACCCATTCACAGGCCACCAACACAAAACCGGCGCGCTTTGCAATAACTAGCCGTTGGTCTTCTTCCACTCCTCGTACTCAACACGAGCCTCGTCGCTGAGCGGGTAGTACTTGCGGAGATCTCCGCCTTGAGCCAGCTTCATGCGGCTGAAGACTTCCCATTCAGCGTGCTCGCCAGCTTTTTCAGAAAGCTGTTCAGCAAGAGCCAGGGGAACGACAACAGCGCCGTCATCGTCAGCCACGATGATGTCTCCTGGCATGACGAGAACGCCACCACAGGCGATTGGCACGTTGTGGGCCATTGGGAATATGTCTGTTTGCGTGTGGAAGTTTGGCGTGGTGCCGCGAAGCCACATTGGCAGATCAAGTTTCTGTGCTTCCGGGAAGTCACGGATGCAGCCGTCAACGATAATGCCAGCTCCGCCCTTGCCCTTGAAGTAGGTCAACATCATCTCGCCGAACACGCCACTGGTCATGCTGCCGCGTGCATCGACAACAACGACATCACCCGGCTGTGCGTCGAGCAATGCGTGACGGTGAACCTGTTGGTCGGGTGCGACGTACTCGCCATCCGGGTAAAGGTCTTCACGGCGGGGCATAAACAGCAGTGTCATTGCTGGCCCGGCAATTGTCTTGCCTGGGGTACGGGCGACAGGCCCGATCATGTGCGGGTTACGGATACCCAGTCTCTTCATCTCACCACTGGCAGTGGCGCTACCGATTGAGCGGAGTTTTTCGATGAGTTCCTTGGACGGTCGTTTTGGCTGTGCCATTGCTATTCCTGGGATTCTGGACGCTGGTTGATACATCTGCCTCAGGGTTCTGTCGGACATTGAGACAGTGCGAAGTATGGGCACGCATTCTAGCCGCGAAAGCATGAGAAATGTGGCGGTATTGCGGATGCGGAAGTTCCTGGATGAATTCTGACAGACGCGAACCGGGAGGCTCCAGTGCGATGAAGCCTCCCGGTCCCGATATCTTGCCGATCCTGCCGTACTAGTTCTTGGACAGGGTAATCAGCGTACCGTTGCTGTCGCCATCCGGGTCTGAGTTGGCCGCCGAATCGTATGACAGCGTCGCATCAACAACTGCATGGACCACGAATTCAGCTGATCCAGCCTTGCTTGGGAATGCCACCTGGGTAAAGCTGCATTTGCCATCAGAGCCGGTAGTGCAGGATTTCAACCCAGACTGCCAATCCCGCTGAGAGAAGGCCCCCCAGACGTTGGCTCCTGCAACCGGGTTCCCCGAGCTGTCTACTACGAGCACCTCGACGATCGAGCCCCATGCACCCTTGCTGGCCGATAGCGGCGTTGCATCCAGGTCTGAAACGTGTAGTGCTAACGAGACTGGCACTGGCGTAGCTGTAGCCGTAGGTGCAACCGTCGGTACAGGTGTTGCCGTGGCTGTTGGCACCGGCGTGGCTGTAGCCGTAGGCGCAACCGTCGGAACAGGCGTTGCCGTGGCTGTTGGCATCGGCGTAGCTGTAGCCGTCGGCGCAACCGTCGGTACAGGCGTTACCGTAGCTGTTGGCACCGGCGTAGCTGTAGCCGTAGGTGCAACCGTCGGTACAGGCGTTGCCGTGGCTGTTGGCACCGGCGTGGCTGTAGCCGTAGGGGTTGGCGTGACTACCGGACCGGACTCCACCAAGACACTGTTCTGAACAGTGAACGCAGCGTGCTTGATAAACGTACTGTTGTCAGGACACCAGATCCGCACGGTAACCGTGTGTTCACCGTCAGGTAGCGTGTTCGTGTCCAACGGCAAGGAGGTGCCTGACCAGTGGGTACCCGCCAGGTCAAACGGAACAGCACCCTCAGTCTTGTTAGGACTTCCGCTCATCCCCGGGTTATCGATGTAGAAGTCAGCACGGTAGAGACCATCATCCGGGTAAACCCAGACATAGACGTCCCCGTTCACTGTCTGTCCATCCAATGCGACTGAGCCGGTACGGTATTCGTTGTAACTCACCACGAGTTCTGCTTCACTGGCCGGATCACTGGGAGCCGCAACAATGGTTGGTTCTGATACCGGTGTCGCGGTCGCATCAGGAGCTGAGGTCGACACTGGTGTCGGCGTCGGTGACAGCACCGAACCTGTGTTATTTACTTCAAACAAAGCATCTTTCACAGACGAGCTGCCATCTGCGTGATTCATTTTCACCGTCAGACGGTGCTTTCCATTGGGAAGCGTAGCGGTACTGAACGGAAGGCCCTGACCATCATCAGCGGTACCCATGAAGTCAAACGTTGACACCATCTCAACCCGTGTTTGACCTGCCCCACGGACCGATACCATCTATTATCTCGTCTTTCGAGCCAGTTCAGGTGCGGTCTTGATGACCTCTGGAGCTGGCGG
>JAURLM010000102.1 GCA_030831265.1 Chloroflexota bacterium | reverse complement strand
GGCCGGCCGTTCGAAGTGTTCGCAACGCTGGGCAAGGGCGGAAGGACTCATGCCGCAATGGCTGAGGCTGTCACACGGCTGGCGTCGCTATCACTGCGGTCAGGGCTTGATCCTCGTGAGGTTATCAAGCAGCTACGAGGCATCTCGTCAGATCAGCCTGCGTTCGACAGCGGTGAAGTTATCTTCTCTGGTCCGGATGCTATCGCTGTGGCGATGGAACGCATCCTGAAGGAGCACGGTGACTGGCCGAAGCCGAAGCTGGGGCGTGGTGAACACGGTCAGCCTTCGATGTTCGGTGCGCCGTCTGCGAAGGAGCTTGGCCTGCCGACTGCGGTGGCAGTGGAGCGATTCGACACGGAGCAGGTTCCGGTTTCGGTGTCATCACAGATGACGGGTGACCTTTGCCCGGACTGCTCAGGCCCGTTGGCGCACGTCGAGGGCTGCTCGAAGTGCTTCTCATGCGGCTTCAGCAAGTGCTAGACGGGTTGTGCTGATTTTTGCATCAGCATGACTATGGCAAGCGTTGAGAAAAGAAGGCCCCGGAATTTCCGGGGCCTTCTTGTTTTTCTTTTCCTGGCTGTAACGCTGGTCTGACGATGTGGCATCTTTGCGCACCTGCGGAGTCAGCTCAGCAGGTATCCGCCGTCGACCACGATGTGGCTGCCTGTCATGTAGTCTGATGCGTCACTTGCCAGGAAGAGTACTACTTTCGCTATGTCGTCCGGCTCGCCCATCCGCTTTAGCGGGATTCGGGCAGTGAACGCCTGCATCAGTTGCTCCTGAGTCATTCCCGCAGCCAGCATTCCTTCGGAAATGGCGGCCGTTCCGGGTGTCCCGATACCACCCGGCAGCACCGCGTTCACCGTGATTCCGAATGGTGCCCATTCGACAGCCAGCGATCGAGTCAGCATCAGCACTCCGCCCTTTGACGCGTCGTAATGGGCGAGGTTTCCCGTTGGGTGAAGCGAATCGATAGATGCGATGTTCACTATCTTCCCGCCGCCGGATTCCTTCATCGCTTTCGCTGCGGCCTGTGCCGCGAAGAACGTGCCTTTCAGATTGATATCCTGCACGCGATCCCACTGTGCTTCGGTCATGGAATCCGAAGGGGCGAACGGGAATATGCCCGCGTTGTTGACCATGATGTTGACGTTTCCGAACTGTTTTACGCAGGCTGCGATCATCGCTGCTGTGTCCGCCGGGTTGGCGACGTTGACTTTTATAGCTTCCGCTTTGAGACCGGATTTCTTGATCTCATCAGCCGCAGCCTGTGCTTCGTCAAGCCTGATGTCAGCGATCATGACGCTTGCCCCGGCTTCAGCAAGCCGTTTGGAAATACCGAGACCGATTCCCATGGCCCCACCGGTGACGACAGCACCTTTTCCATGCAGGTTAAATATCTCTTTAATCGGTTTCATGTTGCTGTTCCTGTCGAGTGCCGTTATTGCGCTCCATCGTTCTCATGATGTCATGAGGATGATGAAGGCTGCATGAACCCGGCAAGAACGACGTGACGAACGTGTGATGTCGGGATTGCGGTTAGTGCTAGCAGAGGTTTGGGGTTGTCAGGGCAGCGTGTAAACTCCGAATGCGCGTTGTACGGACAAGTCGGCCGATGTTTCGGCAATGGCAAAGAATCATGAAAATTACCGGCGTAAAAACGTTCCGAACCTCGACTCCTGTCCACAAGACGGCAGGTACCAACTGGTTGTTCGTGCGAATAGACACGGACACGGGAATCTCCGGCTGGGGCGAGGGGAGCCTGCAATACAAGGACGCCGCACTTGAGGCTGAGATCAACGATTTTGGTCGTTACCTTGTGGGCAAAGACCCGCGTCGCATTGAGCACATCTGGACATCGCTGTACCGTCGTGTGACATGGAGTGGTGGGGCAGTGACGATGTCTGCGATTGCGGCCATTGACCTTGCCCTGTGGGACATCAAGGCGAAGGCGTTGGGAGTCCCTGTTTACGAACTGGCTGGTGGCCCGACGCGCAATTCGATCAATGTCTACGCGAATGGCTGGTTTGAAGACCTTACTGAGCCAGTGCCCGGAGTCCCCGCTGAGTCTGTCGCACGCCGCGCTTCACCGGAAAAGCACGCTGTGGCCGCTGCGGAGTGGAAGGCTCGCAGTTGGTCAGCCTTGAAGTTCTACCCGTTCGGCGGGCCGCAGGTGATTACGCCTGAACGGATCGCCCACGGAATCGAACTGGTCAGGGCGGTTCGTGAGGCAGTCGGGCCGGGAATGGAGATAGGCATCGACGTTCGCGCTCGGCTTGACCCGTGGAGTGCTGGTCGTGTGGCGAAACGGCTTGAGGAGTTCGATATTGCGTGGCTTGAGGAGCCGATTCTGTACGACAACGCAAAGGCATTTGGTGCGTTTGCACGATCAGTGAATGTGCCGGTTTCAACAGGCGAGCAGCTTTACAGTCGCTGGGAGTTTGAACCGCTACTGGAAGAGAATGCTGTGCGCATCATCCAGCCGGACATATGTCATTGCGGAGGCTTTTCAGAGATTCGCAAGATTGCCAACGCGGCCGAAACGCACTTTGTTTCAGTGGCTCCTCACAACTCCAACGGACCGATATCGACGCTGGCCAGCATCCACTTCGATATGTCTGTGCCAAACGCGTTCATGCAGGAGATTTTTGTCAGCTTTTTCGATCGCTATAACGAGTTGCTGACGAATCCGCTTGTCATAGAAAACGGTGCGACGCGTCCACCTGCAGGGCCGGGTTGGGGAGCGGATATCAACGAAGAAGCCCTGGCCAAGTACCCGCCGACAGATTTTTTGCAGGTTGAGTCTGAGCCGTATCTCGATTTTTAATAGCGTAGATGTCCGTGCTGGCCGAGCACGAAATGCATCCCTGTGAAATCGATAGGCCCCGACGATGACCGGGATCGTCGGGGCCTTGGTTTGACTCGCCTCCAACAAGAATTTGCTGGTGTGCGTTCTACTAATGGGTGAAGCGGGTGAGGTAGACGCTGGCGAGTTATTTGCGGGCAGGTTCAGGTGGAAAGCGTTTAATCAGCGCGACTCAACCTGCTCCGTTGCGAGTCCGCGCGTAGGCGGATCGACGATTTCTCAAGAAGGGTGGCAACTCCAGGGCGTCCTGGTTGTCGAGCACGTCTTTCAACTGCTCGGCAAGTGCTGCCTGCTGGTCTGATTCACCATCTGCACCGGGGAAGCCCGTTGCGATGATGGTCATCTTGACCTCGTTTTCCATCTTCGGGTCGGTGACCGTACCGAAGATGATGTTGGCATCCGGGTGAACCATGCGGGACACCACTTCAGATGCCTGGTGAACTTCTTGTAGCGTCAGATCTGTGCCACCGGTGACGTTAAAGATCACGCCCTTGGCACCTTCGATGGACACCTCGAGCAATGGGCTATCGATAGCCGCTTCCGCAGCCATGATTGCCCTGTCGGTGCCGGTTCCGTGGCCGATGGCCATCCATGCGTGACCGGCGTTGGTCATGATCGCTTT
>JAURLM010000101.1 GCA_030831265.1 Chloroflexota bacterium | reverse complement strand
GAAACTTATCTGTGGTGAAGCCGCCGGGTTTCAGCCTGTTCGGTGCCTGCGGGGCGAATGGCAGGGCGACCAACACGACGATGACCCACACGGCGAGCACAGCGTATCTTCGCCGGTATATGAGACGGCCGAGAGATTCGAGCATTAACCGGTTTCGTGTTGGTGACGCGTTGGTGCGATATGGCAAACAGCGTTGCAGGATTGAAAGGCCGGTAAAGCAAACCGGGCCGCCAAACAGCATACTACTGTTTCTGGCGACCCGGTTTTTACAGTTTTCACTTTGTCAGTTGACGCTGGTCAGAATAGCTGACTACTCGTCGTCTTCATCTTCACCGCTGTCGTCGTCATCGGCTTCGTCACCGTCCGTGGTGTCTACCTCATCCAGCACTTCATCATCCGAATCATCGTCAGATGAATCGCTATCATCGTTGTTGCCGGAACTACCAAGCCCAAGCGCTTCAAGGTCTATCTCCGCAGTCGTTTCTCGACGCTGTTCAAGCACTCGAATCGCACTTATGTTGTCGCCGGATTCTGGCAGGACGATCTTCACGCCCTGTGCGTTTCGACCGGTCAGCCGTATCTGTCCAATATGGGTACGCAACACCTGTGCCTTCTCAGTCAGCAGGAAGAGCTTCCCTTCGGAGTCGGCTCTTACTTCCTCACTGACCACAACCGCAGCGGCAACCTTGCCAGTCTTCGGCGTCACCTTCAGCGTGATAAGCCCCTTGCCACCACGACCCTGCGGCCGGTAGTTGCGGAGCAGTGAAAGCTTGCCGTAGCCCTTGCGGCCAATGATGAGCAGGTAACCCTCGTCAACCACCACATCCAGCGCCACAATCTCATCGCGACCTTCCAGCGCCATGCCCTTCACACCGCCAGCGTTACGCTGACGAGCCGGGACCTTGGGCGACGGGAAGCGAATCGACATTCCTTCGCGGCTGACCATCACAAGGTCACGCGCTTCGGTGGCTAGACATGCGCCAACCAGTTCGTCATTAGGTTTCATCTTGAATGTAATCAAGCCTGACCGGTTGATGTTCCGAAGCAGCGGCAGGTGCATACGCTTGATCTGCCCCTTCTTCGTAGCCATCACCAGGTACGTGTCCATCATCAGGCTGGAAACGCAGATCATCGCCTGAACAGTTTCCCGCGGCTCAATGTTGAACGACAGGTTCTGTATTGGCGTGCCGCGGCTGGTGCGTGACTGATCTGCTGGCAGCTCAAATACACGGGATGAGAAGACACGGCCGCGGTTCGTGAAGAACAGCAGCGTATCGTGCGTGTCAGCAACCTGCATGTGAGGCGTGACATCCTCTTCCTTGGTCATCCGCTGACCCTTAACACCCTTACCACCACGGTGCTGGGCACGGTACGTCTCAAGGTTGACCCGCTTGATGTATCCGCTGTTCGACAGCGTTATCACCACGTCACGGTGAGGCTCCATGTCCTCACGACGCCAGTCACCAAGCTCCTGGTCGTGAATCTCAGTACGGCGCTCCTGGCCATACTTGCGCTTCATCTCACGCGTCTCTGAACGAACCACGGAGCGAACCTTCTCCCGGCTGCCGAGCAACTCCTCCAGCTCCTGGATGGTTGCGAGCAATTCCTGGTATTCGCTCTCGATCTTTTCGCGTTCAAGCGCAGCAAGACGCCTCAACTGCATGTCGAGAATAGCCTGTGCCTGAATCTCGGAAAGCGTGAACTCAGCCATCAGGTTGTTACGAGCGCTCTCAACATCCTCAGAACCACGGATGATCGCGATAACCCGGTCGAGGTTATCGATGGCGACCCGCAGTCCTTCAAGGACGTGCACGCGTGCACGAGCCTTACGGAGATCAAATTCAGCACGCCTGCGGATCACTTCTTCACGGAATTCGATGTAGTGGCGAAGTGCCTGCTTGAGCGTCAACACTCTCGGTGCGCCGGATACGAGGCCGATCATGTTCACGGAGAACGAAGATCGCAGCGGTGTGTGCTTGTAGAGATTGTTCAGCAAAACCGGTACAGATGCACCGCGTCTCAGTTCAAGCACCACTCGCATTCCGCTACGGTCAGACTCGTCACGAACCTCGGAAACTCCCTCAATCTTTCGCAGTTTGATGAGTTCAGCGATGCGAGCAACAAGATTGGACTTGTTCACCTGGAATGGGATTTCAGTGAAAACCAGGCGCTGCCGATCTTGCCTGTTCACTTCCTCTAACTCGTGCTTCGCCTGCATCATGATGCGGCCACGACCCGTGGCATACGCATCACGAATACCGTCACGACCCCAGATTTCGGCTCCGGTCGGGAAGTCTGGGCCGGTTACGAACTCCATCAGGTCATCAACCGTCGCATCCGGGTGATCGACGATGTGGATGATGGCGTCACAAAGCTCTGAGAGGTTGTGCGGCGGAATATTGGTCGCCATGCCGACTGCGATGCCCGAAGCACCGTTCAGCAGTAAGTTCGGAAGGCGCGAAGGAAGAACTGAAGGCTCTTTGAGCGACTGGTCGAAGTTGTCGTTCCAGTCAACCGTCTCACGGTCAATGTCACCGATCATAAACTCGGTAATCGGAGCAAGACGACATTCCGTGTACCGCATAGCGGCAGGCGGGTCACCGTCTACAGAGCCGTAGTTGCCCTGCCCGTCTACAAGCGGGTAACGCAAGCTGAACGTCTGCGCCATACGAACCTGCGCCTCGTACACCGGGCTGTCACCGTGCGGGTGGTACTTACCAAGCACCTCACCAACAAGGCGGGCGCTCTTCTTGTACGAAGAAGTCGGTCGCATGCCCTGGTCATGCATCGCATACAGGATGCGACGCTGCACCGGTTTCAGACCATCTCGGACATCTGGCAGTGCCCTCGTAACAATGACTGACATGGCGTAATCCATGTAGGAATTACGCATCTCATCTTCGATGCCGATCAGGCGAACTTCACCAATGCCTTCAGTAACCATTCTTGACTCCCGGCCTTACCGGTTTTGCAGTTTGAGTCCGCCGTCGCGAACACAGCTAACCATTTCGATATTGCAGACTGTGAGGATTCTCTGGCTCTCAGCGTTAAAAAAAGAATAGCGGGATGCAACGGGAACGCTCAAAACGAGTGCGCGTTCAATCTTACGCCTTTCCCCGCACGCGTACACCCGCGTGAGGCACATTCGCCCTAAATGCCTCGCTGCGGCTCACTGAACGCCCGTAGCACGCTCCACCAGCGCCAGCAGCAGGTTGTCGAAGTTCGAAGGCATGGCGTCGATCTCGTGGGCGTTCCACTGCACGCCAATAACCCAGTTCCGCCCCGGCTTCTCTATCGCCGCCACGAAACCGTCTTCCCGGTAGCAGGAAGCCATCATGCCGGGTGCAAGGTGAGCAGGTTTTAATCCAGCCGCGTTGCTGAACGGAACGCTTACCCAGCCTGAACCGGTGATGGTGTAGGACAGCTTTCCGCCGGGGGATATGAAAGCCATGATCTTGCCCGGTTCGCCCGCCTGGCCATCCACTGCGACAGGCATCCTCCCGCCAAGCGCAACGTTGACCGCATGCATCCCCCAGCCAACTCCCAACACAGGCATTCCGAGCTCAAGTGCCTGTGCCAGCACATGCGGAACCTTCCCGTCGAACGCCTCGATGCCAATGACCAACAACGCGCCCGCTTCACCAGGGACGTTATCGTCGTGTTCGACAGCTACAGCAACGCCTTCACCGTGTGTGACAACGTAAAAGTAATCAGCGGGTGACTCACCCGGAGCGGCCAGCACAGCGACGGCTGTGCCCGGTTCGGCCTGAGATGTAGAAGATGTCATATCTGCGGGCCGTGTATTCGCTGTCTTGAGGAAATCAGAACGGTATGCCCCAGAGCCCGCGCCACTCTTCCATGTTCCGTTCTATCGACATCCCCTGCCGACGTGCCCTCGATGACAACGACACTTCCGTTGGGCGATCCCGATCACCCACAGCGTCCCCGGTCGGAACGAACGGGTAGAACGACTTCAGGTCGTAGCGGTAGATCCAGTACGTCCGCAACCCGGAACGGAAAGAGCTGTCATCCACGGCTCCGGTGAAATAAAGCTGGAACACGGCGGCAAGCAGGTTCCCGGATGCCCCGTTCGCGCCCATTGCGTTGCCCACTGTGTAAACAGAAGAGACAAGATCCGAAAAATCACCGTCCTCCATGACAATCCAGCGCATCCCGCTTTCTGGTTCATCATGTAGCTCGAACGCGGTCTTTGTCGCGCCGGGGCCCGTGTAAAGAATCGGGTCAAGCTCTTGTTTCAGGTCGCGGAGAAACGGTAATGACTCATCGTTCCGAAATATCAGGCCTGCACGCCGTGACGGGCTGATCTCGCCACGAGCCATGAGGCGTTGTTCGGCACGGATGATGGTTGACATAACAGACCAATCGGTCCTGTCCGGGGGACGTTTTCCAAACAGACGAGCCAATACCAAACGACTACTGTCTCCTTACCTGAGTCCGAACGACATGCGTTGTTCAAGTTCTCGCAGTCGGCGAATGCGATCTTCAATGCGCGGGTGTGTGGAGAACAGGCTACCAACCCCACCGGTCAACGCAACTGGAATTACCAGGAAAGCGTTCGCCGTCTGGAGTTTACGCAGGTCCTCACTAGGGATATGCGCCATTACCCCGCTAATCTTCTCAAGAGCAGAGGCCAGTGATGCGGGATCACCACAAATCTCTGCACCTGAATGGTCTGCACCGTATTCACGGTAGCGAGTCAGGGCAAGCACAAGAAGCTGGCCTATGAAATAGACGATGATGGTGACGAGGTAGACCAGCATGATTGCCCCGCCATTATTGTTCCTATCCCTATGACCGCCAAAACCGCCAAACAACATGCTCCAGAACAGCATCGTCATCAGGAAGCTGGTCATGGTCACAAGGAAGTTACCTATCGCCAGCACACGCATGTCCCTATTGCGGACATGAGCGAGTTCGTGACTGAGCACGGCTTCCAGTTCACGTTCCGTGAGCCGCTCCCGTATGCCAACTGTCACCGCCACGAGGGCATTGTTCGGGTTTCGCCCGGTCGCAAAGGCGTTCGGGACGTGGGTGTTCATGATCGCCACTTTTGGCATGGGCATGCCAGCCCGGACGGCAAGGCGGTTAATCATGCGGTGCAGTTCTGGTTCTTGTTCAGCCGTAACCAGTTTTGAGCCAGAGCCCCAGAGAATCAGCTTGTCTGACATGTAGTACTGGAAGAGTGCCATGCCGCCGACAATAGCGCCTATGAAGATGATCGGGAATGACAGAGCCCACAGGACCATAGCGAAGATCGCATACAGCACACCCAGCATGAACATGGTGAAGTACATGCGGGTCACAAGACCTGAGTCACGCTTGAACTTTCGGACGCCGTACATGGTCAATTGAATCTCCGATTCAGTCGGCCCCGTCACACTTGGTCGTAATTCACCGTTATGGTGTCCGCAAGAAGACGATACCGTATATTTGAAATTCTATCGCACAGTCGGTGCAGTTCAACCGAACAGCACCAGCACAAATGCTGCCACGCAATGACGTACGGCCTGGAACGGCAAGAGGATTGAGTCTTGACTGAACAGAAGCAACAATCTGCGGCTGAACTACCAGATGATGTGACGTTGCAGGCTGCGGAACAACTGGCTGTTCGCGCCGTGACTGCAGCGGGGGCGTTCATTTCAGAACGGTTCGGTGGACCGTTGGAGGTGATGCAAAAGGCTGATCGTGATGGCGTGGACATTGTCACGGATGTCGACAAAGCATCGCAGAACCTCATCGTCTCGATGATCGAAGAACGGTTCCCGGATCACCAGATACTCGGTGAAGAAGACCCTCCTGAAAATGAGCCTCCACCGGAAGATTTTGTCTGGGCCATCGACCCCATAGACGGCACCAAGAATTTCGTAAACGGCTCTACCACTCACGCAGTTTCCGTCGGACTGCTCTACCGGGGAGTTTCGGTGGCCGGGGCAATCTGGACACCGTGGCCGGGCGAGAAGGGCTACGCGCTCATCCACGCTCGGTCAGGCAATGGCACATGGATGGATGGCACACGGGTACGCGTGAACGGAGCCAAAGGCGAAGGCGTACCAGAAGCCGGCAGGCTTGCCGCAGTGCCGGGCGGTCTGCGCGGATCATTCGATATTGAAAAGCCGCTGCAGGGAAACCTTGGTGAACTGCGAATGACCGGGAGCACCTGCTACGAGATGATGATGGTCGCAACCGGTTCCATGCAATACGCGTTAAACGGCTATTCCAGTGTTTGGGACTACGCTGCAGGACTGGTTCTTGTCCGTGAGGCAGGTGGCGTGAGCATGACGCCGGGTCCGAATGGCTGGCGTGAGATCACCGGCTGGCAGCAGTTCTTCACGAAAGAGCCGGATGCGTTCAAGCAGATGCGGTCATGGAAGGGCAACATTCTCTCTTCCTCGCACACCACCGCAAAGTTCGTGTCGACGAACCTGACACCAAAGAGGCGTCCCGGCCTGCTCAGGCGTGCATGGCGGAACGTCACCAGCTAATGTCATGCAAGTTGAGCCTGTTTTTCGCTGCAACATGCACAGATAACGCCGTTGCCATGCGGCATACACTGCGCTTCCTGATATAAACTGCGCCCGCCTTCAGCCACGGGCTGACACATAATCGAAACCTGCAAACTGCAGCAGACCGCTGCACATGGCCCCGGAAGTTATGACCTCACCATCACATCCCGTCCCCAAGCATCGTGCCGCACGCAAAGTCCTGACCGTACAGGGGCCGATCGAATCGGCGAAGGTCGGAGTCGCGCTGACGCACGAACACCTGCTCATCGACTTCACGACGGTTCTGACTGAACCTTCCGCAGCCAGCCAGCGCGGAATGATGGATCAGCCATTGTCCATGGAGAACCTGTGGTGGGTGCGCTACAACTGGACCAGCAACCGGGACAATCTGCTACTGCTGGACGAACCGACTGCCATAGCAGAGGTACAGGACTACTTCCGGGCAGGAGGCACAACTCTCGTAGATGTGACATCCGTCGGCATTGGCCGTGACCCACAGGCGCTCCTCCGCATATCCCGCGCAACCGGGCTCAACATCGTGATGGGTTCGGGCTACTACATCGACAAGACCCACTCCGATTGGCTGCGCAAAGCATCGGTAGATGAAGTAGCACGGTCGATCATCAAGGATATTGACGATGGCGTTGACTCCACAGGAATTCGCTCCGGGATCATCGGCGAAATCGGCTGCTCATGGCCGTGGACGGACAACGAGAAGAAGGTTCTCGAAGCCGCCGTCGCAGCCCAGCGTGAAACCGGCGCACCACTGCTCATCCACCCCGGCCGCGACCAGCGTGCCCCGCTGGAACTGTTGAACGCAGTCGAAAAGTGGGGTGGTGACCTCCGCCGAACAGTGATGGGCCACATCGAACGCACTATCTACGACCGCGGAATACTTGCGGAAGTCGCCGCCACAGGGGCCTACTTGAACCTGGACCTTTTCGGCCACGACGAATCCCACTACCCGCTCGCTGTAGACACCTACATGCCGGCTGACCACGAACGTATCGAGCAAATCGAATACCTGGTCGGCGAGGGACGTAGCAAACAGGTGCTACTCGCCCATGACGTGTGCTCGAAACACCGGCTGAAACGTTACGGTGGCCACGGTTACGACCACATTCCAACCCGGATCATCCCGAGAATGCGCGCCCGAGGCATGCACGAAGAAGACATCCGCATGGTCCTGGTAGATAACCCGACGCGAATGCTGACGTTCAACTGACCGTAACCTGAAACTATAGACCTGCGCATTGCGTACGGTTTGTTGTGGCCGTCAGACTCAGTGCAAATCCTGCTGGAGATCACCCGGTGAAACTTTCGCGCCTCGTAAACGTCTTCATCATCTGCACACTTGTAGCGACATTCCTGTTGCTGCTGACGGCGTGCAGCAGCGGCACCCCTGGCAACAAATCGGATGTAATCGCCACAGCGGCGCAATCTGCCGAAGACAGCCTGTCCGTCCTGCTGCTAGCGCGTGACGTTGACATTAATGACAAACGTATCCCCATGATCGTCATGCTGGCTGGCAGCCAGGACACGATCCTCGAAGACCGCGCACGAGACCTCGTCTTCAGGTATCGACACCTCGACGACGCTGACTTCAAGCCACTCCCCGAAGTGACGTGGCGGTCATGGCCCATCAGGAGCGGCGTTTATACCGGCGTGCCTGCATTTAACCGTGCAGGAGTCTGG
The DNA here is from genome assembly GCA_030831265.1 of Chloroflexota bacterium. Classification (GTDB taxonomy): domain Bacteria; phylum Chloroflexota; class Dehalococcoidia; order Lucifugimonadales; family Lucifugimonadaceae; genus JAJCYX01. Next base: position 52 of record JAURLM010000101.1, on the reverse strand, counting down.
GAATTCCAGGTCAAACTAACCGAGAACGGCCATACCCGCACTGGCAGCTCGT
>JAURLM010000100.1 GCA_030831265.1 Chloroflexota bacterium | reverse complement strand
CCAGACCGTGTACGCCAGCGCCGCTTCGAGCAACGACACTTCGAGGTACTGGCCCTTGCCGGTCTTCAGGCGGTTTATGTATGCGGTCAGAATGCCGTATGTCGAAAACATTCCCGCGTTCATGTCGGCGATTGGCACGCCAACTTTCACCGGCGGCGAACCGGGAACGCCGGTGAAGCTCATCAGGCCGCTCATGCCCTGCGCCACGAGATCGAAACCTCCGCGCTTCGCGTACGGTCCGGTGCGGCCGAATCCTGAGATAGAACAGTAGATAAGCCCGGGGTTTATCTCTGAAAGTGCTTCGTAACCTAGTCCGAGCCTATCCATGACGCCGGAACGATAATTTTCGATTACGACGTCGGCATCCTTCACCAGGCGTTTCATCGCCTCGACACCCGCCGGTTCCTTGAAATTCAGCACGATGCTCCGCTTATTGCGGTTCATCGCAAGGAACGCTGCTGACTCTCCCGAAATAAACGGTGGCCCCATGCGCCGGGTGTCGTCTCCCCCGGTGGGCTTCTCAACCTTGACTACGTCTGCGCCCATGTCTGCCAGCAACATGCTGCAGAAAGGTCCAGCGAGAATCTGGCTGCAATCGAGGACTTTCATCCCCTTGAGGGCTTCAGGCATTCCGGCGGCGATGGGCAGGTCCATTTCACATCCCGTTTTTTCAGAGTGTTGTTTGGCTAACCGGTGCATTCTAAGTCAGAAATCACAACGGGGAGGAAGGTCTGCGATAATCCGCCCACATGAGATGACTTCTGACAGGTGGATTGAGTCCGAACTGGATATGACAAACACGGGAGCACGATGATGGCAGGAACCGGAATGTTCGATCTGAGCGGGCGAGTGGCGTTCGTGACCGGGGGGAACGGTGGGATCGGGCTTGGTATGGCGAAAGCGTTTGCAGAAAACGGCGCACAGGTCGCCATCATCGGACGTAATAAATCGAAGCTGAACACGGCGAAAGCCGAGTTGGTGAAAATTGCCGGTGAGGACAACGTGATTGCAGTCCAGTGCGATGTGACAGACAAGGATTCGGTGGAATCCAGCATTGAACAAGTTGTCGACAAATACGGACGCCTGGACATTCTCGTCAACAATGCCGGTGTCAACCGACGTGCAGATGAACCACACTTGCTAAAGCCAGAAGACTGGCAGTACGTCATTGATGTAAACCTGACCAGCATCCACACAGTCACGTCAGCGGCGTTTCCCCACATGAAAAATGGCGGTCGCGGCAAGATCATCAACATCGGTTCCATGATGTCAATATTCGGTACTGCCTATGCGGTGGCCTACGCAGCCAGCAAGGGTGGAGTTGTCCAGTACACGAAAAGCTGCGCTGTGGCGTGGGCAAAATACAACGTACAGGTGAACGCAGTGCTGCCGGGATGGATCGTCACGGAGATGACCGATCAGTTCAAAACGGCATTCCCCGACAGATACGCTATGATTGTGGGCCGTACACCGGCAGACCGCTGGGGCCAACCGTCCGACCTCGGTGGGACAGCGGTTTTCCTGGCCAGTAGTGCGTCGGACTTCGTGACCGGGGTTTCAATACCGGTCGATGGTGGATATAGCGTCTGGTAGGTAGGGTTGTGGTGGGTGATATTCACCGGTTCGAAACCGCATCCATTTTCACCACGAAAAACACATGTTTTCGAGGTGATTCACAGCTTTACCGTTCATACGCTTGTCCATCTTGGATTTATGAATGTGAGGGCTGTGCTTTATGGAACATATTGCCTACGGCAGGAAAATCTTCTCTCCGCTTGATTTCGAAACAGCGCTTCAAACGACCGTTGACGCGTTGAAAGCGAATGGATTCGGCGTGCTGACGGAGATCGATGTCAAAGCCACGCTGAAGGCCAAGATTGGCGAAGAATTTCGACGCTACGTGATTCTCGGGGCATGCAACCCGAAGCTGGCGTTCAAAGGTCTGTCTGCTGAAGATGACCTGGGTCTACTGCTACCGTGTAACGTAATCGTGTACGAAGACAGGGACGGTTCGGTGATCGCCTTTCTGGATCCCGCTCTGATGTCTTCCCTGACTACGAACACTGCTTTGAATGAAGTTGCACACGACGCAGAGCAGTTGATAGCCAAGGCCATCAAGACGGTCGAGGCTGCAGGTGCGGCCTAGCGTTCGTGTTTAGCCGATTTTGAGCGCAGCGGCCCAGTCTCCACCAATCACGGTGTCGAGCATCCTGCTGTGCTTCTCGCTCCAGCCAAACCTAGATGTAATACCCAGCCGGTAGGCAAGTTCCAACATCCCAAGGCGCGCATTCAACTGCTCCATGGTCAGTTGACGCGCACAAACTTCTGTCATGGGTCGCAAAAGCTCCGACGCCAGTGGCTTTTCGAATGCTGCCTCGTAATCCGCAGGGACGAAATCCCACGGGTATCGCCAGAACCTCCACAGCATATCCAGTTCGTAATCCGCAGGTGCAACCGCGAGTCGATCCCAGTCAATGATGCCAGTCAGTTCTCCGGCATCATTGACGAACACGTTGCCGAACCAGAGGTCGCCATGACATGTGACGCGCATCCGTTCGTCAAGGTGCGCACTGTTAACGGTAATGAAGTCGTTCGCACGTTGAATCACAGTGTCCGGGGCAATTCCTGTCGCCCGCTCAACGGCCCTGTACGCTGCCGATGTGACGTGCTTTCGCCATGTGTCGAACTGAGAATGCAGCCAGCTGGTTTTCGTCGGAAATTCCTGCAATGCAGCGATGCACTCGGCCAGCCGTTCTATCAGCCGAGATTGTGCGGTGGGTGAAATGTCCGTCCAGACCTCGTATGCGGGGCGGCCGGTCAGTAGTTCAATCTCTACCCACTCGTAGTCATCGGTCACGCCTTCGTCGAGGATCTGCGGAACCGTTACGCCCGGAAGGCTCAGACCAGCAATGGCGCGCTCGTGATCGAACCTGCCGCGGTGTGCAGGATACGGCGCAATCTTCACGACGCTGTGATCACCAATCGCTACGCATGACCCGTACCCGAAACCGTTCGAGTAACCAGAGCCCAGCTTGCGCCGAACCAACAACTCCAGCTCCGAAGTTAACCCTTGTTCATCAACTGGCTTACCTGTGAAGCCGTTGGCAGGTCGTCGCCACGGGTTGTGAAGCACTGGCTGTCTCCGGCGTTCAGGCCGAAGCCGGTTTGAATGCCCGCACCGTCACGCCGCGGAGCGACTCCCGCCACTGATCTCCGTCCGCGTCTGACTGGAATGGCACATCGGTCATAACATCGAGGTCAACGAACCCAGTTTCGGAAATCCGGTCCAAGTAGCGAGACATCAAGTCTGCGCCACCAATGCATGACACCCACTCTGCCATGTTGCGGCGCGCTTCCAGCGGCAACTCGGTTGTAGACACAACGTCTGCAACAACGAACCTGCCACCCGGCTTTAGTAGTCGGAAGATTTCTTCGAATACCAGCTTCTTGTCCGGTGCGAGTGCGATAACGCAGTTCGAAATGATGAGGTCTATCGATTCGTCAGGCATCGGCACCGCTTCGATACGTCCTGCGAGGAACGTGACGTTCTGCACATCCAGTTTTTCCGCGTTCTCTCGCGCCAGCTTGAGCATGGCAAGAGTCATATCTACGCCGTAGACGTGCCCGGCGTCTCCTGTAGCCTGTGCTGCCAGGAAGCAGTCGATCCCGCCACCGGAGCCCAGGTCTAGCACCGTTTCTCCCGGCTTCACGTCAGCGATGCCAACCGGGTTGCCGCAGCCTGCGGATGCGCCCGCTGCCTGTGGAGTAATTGTCGAGAGGTCCGTGTCGGAATACAGGGACGATGCGTTCCCGCAGCATGACGATGCAAGCGATTCGTTAAACGAACCGCGTTCGGCAATCTGCCCGTAGCGTTCCTGGATCGCGTCGACAAGCTGCGTCATGTCGTTGTGCTGCTCACCTTTGCAGGTGCAGTTGCCTGTACCGCCGCATCCAGTCCGAGGCTGAACAACATTCACGGAATTGAGCAGCTTCATATCGTTACCTCGGTTATCGGATCTGTAACTGATGACTGAACTACATCACAACATCCCGTCACACCAGCGGAATGTATCGCCGTTTCAATTTTTGGCAATGCCCAGGACCATGCTTCGGCAGCTGCGCGATACGCCTGTAGGCCCTGTTCTGTCAGCGTGCACACGTTTCGCCTGCGTTCGCCGACAGCTTCGGGCCGACACACGATATAGCCGTTCGCCTCAAGCTCTTTCAGGGTAGGGTAGATCATCGCATCGGTCGGGCGAACGCCGTCACTGCATGTTGAAACCGCATCTGCCAGTTCGTATCCGTGCATCGGCTTCTCAGCCAGGGCGGAAAACAGGAAAAACCTCAGCAGGCTCTTCCTGTTCAGCGTCTGCCAGTAGGCAGTTTCAGTCATTCGGGCTGTCGCGTCTGTCATATCTTTACCTGCACCAGAATATATAGCGGTGCTAGGTATATCGTCAATCCGAATGGCTGCCCGCTTGCGGCAGCTATAATCCATCACACTCAATCGACCAGTACGAAAGTGTTCAAGCAGCCTCATGCCATCGAAAACTGACAAAAAGCCGTTGTTACTTGTGATGGACGGCCACTCGATGGTCTTCCGGGCGTGGTTCGCCATTCCGGAGCGTCTCAGCACCTCCTCTGGCAAAGAAACGCGTGGTGCGTACGGCTGGCTGACCACGTTCCTACGAACCCTGCGTGAACAGAAGCCCACTCACGTCGTGCTGACGTTCGATACCAGCGCTCCCACTTTCCGGGACAAGCTGTTCGACCAGTACAAGGCGCAGCGCCCGCCGGTGGAACCGGAACTGCATGAACAGGTGCCGATAGTCGAGGAGATCTGCGCTGCATTCGGTATCCCGGTCTACAAGAGAGACGGTTTCGAGGCAGACGACCTGGTCGGTACGCTCACCCGCATGGCAGAAGAGGCTGGTGCAGAATGCTTGATCCTCACGGGTGATGCCGACCAGTTGCAACTTGTCTCTGATCACACGCGGCTGCTGATGTATTCGGGTTTTGGCGACGTGAAGGTTTACGACAGGGATGCAGTAACCGAACGCTACGACGGCCTCGGCCCGGAATACGTTGCCGAAATCAAGGCGCTGGAAGGCGATCCGTCCGACAACATTCCAGGCGTGCCAAAGGTTGGGCCCAAAGCCGCCCGCACGGTGCTCCGCAAGTTTGGCCACCTCGAAGACGTCTACGCCAACATCGAAAAAGTCTCAGAGATTCCCAAAGACGAGTTACGTGGTGCAAAGAGCGTGCAGCAGCGCCTCTCTGAATACAAAGATGTGGCGTTCGATGGTCTCAAACTGACGACTATTGTCCGTGATGTACCGCTTGATTTCGATCTTGCTGATACCGAGTTTGCCACTTACGACCGCAGCAAGGTTGTCGAGGTGCTGAGTGGGCTGGAGTTCCGGTCGATCCTGCGCCAGATTCCTGATCCGCAGACTGAGGACCAGTGGAGCCCGCCCGCGCCGGGAGCACAACTCGGCTTTGGCTCCATGACACAGGATGAACCAGGGAAAGCCACATCCGAATCCGCCGCAGCTTCACCTGTCGCAGCCATCAATGCACAGAACGTCGACTACCAGACGATCACAGACATGGCCGCGTTGATGCAAATGGTAAAGGCCATCGCAACTTCCGCCGGATTCGCTTTCGACACCGAGACGACCGGCACCAACCCGATGCGCGCTGCACTGGTTGGCCTGTCGTTCTCAAATGCAGAAGGCAAGGCGTGGTACGTCCCAGTCGGCCACAACGAAGGTACTCAGATCCAGTTCGAAAAGGCGTTGGCAACGCTTCGGACAGTGTTTGAAGACCCTAAAATCCCCAAGACAGCGCACAACGCCAACTTCGACATGATGGTGCTGGAAGAAGCCGGTATTCACCCGCAGGGAATCACCTTCGACTCCATGATCGCCGCCGCTCTCTGTAATCGCCGTGCCATTGGCCTGAAGCAACTCGCCTTTGACTGCTTCCATATCGAGATGATGCCGATCACCGACCTGATTGGCACAGGCCGTAACCAGGTTACGATGGCCGAAGTTCCCATCGAACGCGCATCACCGTATGCGTGTGCCGACGCTGATATAGCGTGGCGGCTTAAGGAGTTCCTGAAACCCCAACTTCCAGATCATGGCGCACGCAAGGTCAACGATGACATTGAAATACCATTGCTGCCGATCATCGTGGAGATGCAGCGCACCGGATTCCAGATCGATACCGCTGTTCTGGCGGAGATGTCTGAGGAACTTGGATCAGAGCTGGCAAATATCCAGCAAGCCGCCACAGCGGTACTTGGCGGCCGGGAGCTGAACCTGAACGCCAACCAGCAGGTCGCTGCAATCCTCATTGAAGAGTTCGGCGCACCGAAAACACGGCGCACCAAGACCGGCTGGTCGATGGATGCCAACGCCCTCGAAGGCATCATGGAAACACCCAATCTCGATGACCGTGTATATGAGCTTTCAGCCGCGGTTCTCAAGTACCGCGAACTGACCAAGTTGAAGTCAACATATGTCGATGCGCTGCCGTTGCTGGTTCACCCGCGCACGGGACGCGTCCATACCAGCTTCAACCAGGTGGGCTCCGCAACCGGCCGACTCTCCAGCAACGACCCCAACGTGCAGAACATTCCTGTGCGCACGCCGCTTGGTCGGCGAGTCCGGTCGGCATTCACCACGGATGTCGAGCACGGATGGATGCTGCTGGCGGCGGACTATTCCCAGATTGAACTTCGCATACTTGCACATCTATCGCAGGAACCCGGCTTGCTCACAGCGTTCAAGAACAGTGAGGACATTCACAGCGCTACTGCCCGTGCGATGTATGGCGATGAGAAGGTCACGCCAGACCAGCGACGCATCGCCAAGGTGCTGAACTTCGGAGTGATTTACGGACTCGGCCCGCAGGGAGTTGCGCGGCAGACAGACCTGACACGGCAGCAGGGACAGGAGTTCATCGACCTGTATTTCGGCAAGTATCCCGGCCTGCGCGAATACATCGAACAGACAAAAGAACTGGCCCGCGAACGTGGCTATTCGGAGACGATAACCGGTCGCCGACGCTACTTGCCAGAGATAACTTCGCGTAACGGGATGTACCGTTCAGCTGCAGAGCGGATTGCCGTGAACATGCCGATCCAGGGAACTGCGGCAGACATCGTCAAGATGGCGATGATTGACGTTGATGCTGCCATGAAGAAAGAGAAGATGCGTTCCCACATGCTCATACAGGTGCATGACGAACTCATCTTCGAGGCGGCACCTGGCGAATTGATGGAGTTGCAGGCCATGATTACAGAACTCATGCCCGCCGCCATGAAACTTGACGTTCCACTGAACGTGGAGACCAAGACCGGCACTCGCTGGGGTGACATGGAGTGAGGGTGGCTTGTGCCCGAACTACCTGAAGTAGAGTCGCTTCGCATCTACCTGCTGGAGCAGGAGATCGTCGGTCGCACCATCACAGAGGTTGATGCTGACTGGCCAGGTATTGAGAACACCGCTGACGGCATGGGTGGCCTTTCAGCACTTCCTGGGCGAAAAATCACAGGTGCCAGCAGGGTTGGCAAGAACCTGTTTTTGAAGCTGGATCGTGGCGTGCTGTGGCTCCACATGGGGATGACCGGGAGACTCGCAGTCATGCATCCCGATGACGAGCCGTTGCGCTTCACCCGCACCACTTTCTTCCTCGACGACGAACGCCGAATCGAACTGGAGGACCCGCGTCGCTGGGCTGGTGTACGACTTGAGGAATCACCGGATTCCATCATCGGAAACCTTGGCCCGGATGCACTGGACGCATCATTCACCCCGCAGGAACTTATCAAGCGCGTGCAGCACCGTCGCTCACCCATCAAGTCCGTGCTGTTGGACCAGTCAGTGGTCGCCGGGATCGGCAACATCTACGCTGACGAGGCTTTGCATCGCGTCGGCATCCGACCTTCCCTGCGCGCGGACCGGCTATCGACGCAACAGCTCACGGAACTTCATTCAGCAATCCGCACGAGTCTCCTGCAAGCGCTCCGGTACATCGTCGATCACCCTGACGAGCGCGGCAGGCCGTACGTGGTCGATGCGTATGATGACCGCATGCGGCTACACAGGAAGAAGGGCAGCACATGCCCGGATTGCGGCACGAAGCTGGAGACACAGAAATTCGGAGGGCGGACAGCATATTTCTGTCCGAAGTGCCAGGCGTGACACCAGCCGTCACCTGTTAATCAGCAGGTAGGAACTGCTTCACAACACCCGGAAATTGGGCCAGTTCAGCGTCTGCCCAACCTGCTTTGAAGTTGCCGCGTGTTGTAATGCTGTTTGCTACCGCCTGCGCTGCCGCAGACGCCTCCCCTGCGTCGAGGAATAGAACCCGTGTGCGGCGTGCCAGTACGTCTTCGAGTGTTACCGCCATCTCCTCGCGCACTGCGTAAACCGCATGGGACATCCGGTATGGCAATCTTTCGCTGATCGTCTTTTTCAACTCAGGCCAACGCCGTTCCAACTGCCGGATTCCTTCAATGTCCGTGCCATACAGGAGATCCGGATTTTCGATGGGAGATTCGACAGCCACCGGCGTGCCATGCGTGCGGTCGTAACCGTGTAGCCGTAACGCATCGGTCGCCCCACGGCCTTTTCCGAGTCCGCCAACCTCTGCCGCACGCGTCACGGTCTGCTCCGCCATGAGGCGTGCCGTTGTCCACTTGCCGCCGGTAATAGTCACTACACGGCTGTCAGAAACCACGATGCGATGACTGCGTGCGAGTTGAGCCGTGTCCATGTCCGGGGATTCCTTCACCAGCGGACGGATTCCCGTGAACGAAGACAGCACAGGCATTGAAATCGCTCCCGGAAGGAACTTT
>JAURLM010000099.1 GCA_030831265.1 Chloroflexota bacterium | reverse complement strand
GTCAGTGGTAGAAAATTCCCGGGCGACCGATCTGTTGATTGCTGTAAGCCCGAGCCAGTACACCACAGTCAGTGAAGCCGTGCGCACAAGTTTGCCTGCTGGCATAACAGTGCACGTAGCGCTGAATCCATTGCTGGATACATCTGACGAGGCAGAGACGGAAGTTGTCAACGGCGTCGCCACGATCAGATTCCGTCACAAGACGATGTCATGGCAGTACGCAGTGGCCAAGAGGGCTTTTGATATCTCCGTAGCTCTCATGCTGCTGGTGCTGGCATCGCCGCTACTCGCAGCGGTAGCAATCGCCATCAAACTGGACTCACGCGGCCCGATCTTTTTCCACCAGACCCGGGTTGGCCGCCGTGGTACTCGGTTCGGCATGTACAAGTTCAGGTCAATGCGTGTGAACGCGGAAGCGATGCTGGACGAGTTGATGGAGAAGAACGAGGCTTCCGGCACCGTATTCAAGATGCGGAATGACCCTCGTGTTACTCGTGTCGGTCGTATCCTGCGGAAGCTAAGTGTAGATGAGCTACCGCAGTTGATGAACGTGCTTAACGGCATGATGAGCCTTGTAGGCCCACGACCACCGCTCCCTCGAGAGGTTGAAAAGTACGAGGACTGGCATCACTCACGTCTCGAAGGAATCCCAGGGATTACCGGCCTTTGGCAAGTTAAGCGCGGCCCCGTAACCAACTTCGACGAGATGATGAAGTATGACCTGGAATACCTGAATGACTGGTCCCTGGCTATGGACTTCATCATTCTGATGCGAACCGTTCCCGTTGTAATAACAGGACGAGGAGCCTACTGATGGAGTCTGTAATCCCCGCAACAACCGGGGAGCACGCAACCGGTTCGGACACATCAGCGACGGCACCTAACAGTGATTCGCAACGCGTTCTCAGTAACAGCCTTGTAGTCCTGGTTCGCCAGCTCTTCCTCTGGGGCCTGAACAGTATCCTGGTGTTGTTCCTGCCGAGATACCTCGGTGCTGAAGGCATGGGACAACTGTCCTTCATGCTGTCATTCACCGCACTGGTAGCAGTTGGCATTACCCTGGGTTTCGGCAAGTTCATCACGAAGGCCGTAGCTCGTGACACGAGCATGGCCGAACAGTATTTCGGCGCTGCAATGGCACTGCGCGTCCTGTTGACCATACTGGGTGTCGCCGTAACCGTGGTCATTGTTGAGGTGGTTGGCTACGAACCAGACCTCAAAACGGTGTTGTACGTTGGCACAGCGTCAATGATTGCCGCTTCATTCGCAAAGTCAGCGATCGGATTCCTCTGGGGATTCGAGGACATGAAGAGTCCGGCAAGGGCAGAGATCAGCGCAAAGACCCTTGGAGTTGCTGCTGGAATTCCTGTGCTAATCCTGACGTCCAGCGTGATCGCCTATGTCACGGTGCTGCTGGTCGCCAACCTCTTGCAATTCGCCCTTGCGAGCTACTATCTCCAAAAGCGAGTAAAACTCAGGATCACGTTCAACGTAGCCACTATGCGAAATATAGTTGCAGGTGGAATCCCATTCCTGATGATGGTTGTGATATTGGAGATGTACGCAAATGCGGACGTGATTATCCTGCGGGCCTATACAACGGACGCCGTCACAGGATGGTACGGAGCCGCCTTGCAGTTCTACCAGTCGGCGCAATTGTTCCCACTTGCAATCACCACGGCGCTGCTACCGACACTTTCTCGGCTGCACAAAAAGGACGTCACCGTCCTCGCCGGAATCGCCAGGAAAAGCATTTCAATCAATGCTGCGGTCGTGGTTCCCGCATCACTGGCTCTGAGCCTGCTGTCACAACAGATAATCGACATACTTCCGTATCCGGCCGAGTTCGACAACTCGGTTCTGACATTGTCCCTGCTTGCATTGACCATCCCGATCACTGCCTTTTTAAGTATGCTAGGGACGATTGCCATCTCAGTGGACAAGCAGAAGGCCATGGCGTGGGCACTCGCAGGCACGCTGCTGCTGGATATTGCCCTGAACATGATCACCATTCCGTACTTTCAGGATAGATACGGCAACGGTGGCATTGGAGCCGGCATAACCACGCTTCTGGCCGAAGTAGTAATGGTCATTATTGCGGTGAAGCTAATGCCAGCAGAGCTGTTTGACCGAGCAACTCGAATCATGGTCGGAAAGATCCTGGTTGCTGCCGCTGTCCTCACGGGAATCGGTCTGCTGTCCTACCCGCTAGGCGTCAACCCGATATTCACAGTCGTGGCAGGTTGTGCGGTTTACGTCGGTCTGATATTCGCCATGAAGATATACACGGTCAAAGAAGTGAAAACCCTCCTGTACACGGTGATGGGACGCCGTCGGGCAGCTGAATTGGATTCTGAAATGGGGGTGCAGAAGTGACTCCGGTTGTAAGCGTAGTTATACCGACCTTCAATAGGAAAGAGATGTTGAAGGAGATGATTGGGCTGCTGGAGGAGCAGACGATAGCCTCCAGCGAATTCGAAGTGATTGTCGTGGATGATGGTGGGACAGATGGTACGCCGGAGTTCATTCGGGCGATGCAGACGTCGTTCAACTTGCGAGTGGTTACGCAAGAAAACTCGGGAGCGGCGGTTGCCAGGAATACCGGAGCACGTGAGGCATCCGGCAAGATGATCATTTTCATGGATGATGACCTGGTGCCGCTGCCGGGCATGATCCAATCCCACAAGGACGCCATGGCGGACGATGAGAAGGCTGTCGTGCTGGGTAAGTTGATGCCCTGGACGAATGGTTCGCGCGGTGCATGGAACAAATGGGAAGACCGCATCTACTCCAAACACTACGCGGCAGTCGAAACAAATAAACGCCCACCTTCCGGCCGGCGACTTTACAGCGGAAATTTTTCGATTTGGCGAGAGCAGTTCCTCCAGGCAGGTGGCTTCAATGCTGATCTCCTGCGGGGCGAAGATGTGGAACTTGGTTTCCGGCTTGAATCCATGGGAGCGCATTTCAAGTTCAGCGCTGGGGCTGCTGCATACCACCGCGGCTATCGCTCGTATGCCTCATGGCGGAATTCAAGCTATCTGTACGGTGTGACCGATGTTCAGTTGGCCGTTGACCGCGGGCACAAGCAGGTTTTGGATGAGATAGCGTCGTGGTACACGGGAAAGCAATTACCGCTCCGTGTTGTAATAAAGACCGGGCTGAACGGCGGGCGATTTGTTCGCAATTCGATGGAATTTGGGCTGCGCGGACTTGGCATTGTCGCGGACAAACTGCGCATGAATCGACTATCTCACGTTTCGTTTACCCTGATCTACGGCCTGAAATACTGGCAGGGTGCGGCAGATGAGCTTGGCGGACGTAAGGCACTGATGAAGTACATATACGGCACGCCAGAGTACCGGGCCGCTCTAATTGCATCGAAGTCAGCTGGACGGGCGACGGTTGAAGGGCGGTCTCATTGATCGAAGACCCGAATATTGTGGTTATCGGCGGCGGTACCGGAACTTATACGGCACTGACCGGACTGAAGCGATACAGCAAGAACATCACCGCAATCGTGACAATGGCAGACGATGGTGGCAGTTCAGGTCGCCTGCGAGACGAATTCGGTCACCTTCCGCCCGGAGATGTCCGGCGCGCACTGGTTGCATTGAGTGATGACCGCCAGAAAACTCTGCGATCCCTGTTTGAGTACCGATTCGACAAAGGCAACGGCCTGAACGGCCACAGCTTTGGCAACCTGTTCCTGACTGCGCTTGGTGAACTCACCGGCGGTATCGAAGGGGCGATCCTGGAGGCATCCCGCGTACTAAACATCCGCGGGCAGGTACTACCGGTCACAACAGGTGACACCCGCCTGTTCGCCGAACTGGAAGACGGCACGATCATCCACGGCGAGACGAACATCGACGTCCGTACTATCAAGCCGCACCTCAAGATCAAGCGCGTTTTCCTTGACCCACAGCCGACGATCACCAATTCAGCCCGTGAGGCCATATCCAACGCAGACATACTCATCATCGGGCCGGGGGACCTCTACACCTCCCTGATCCCAAATCTATTGGTCAGCGGTGTTCCTGAAGCTATACAGAAATGCGCAGGCACCCGCATCTATGTGACCAACCTGATGACGAAACACGGCGAAACGGATGGTTTCGGCCTCTCGAACTTCACCAGTGAGATCCAGCGTTATCTAGGATCGACCGACAGCATCGACGTGGTGATAGCAAATGAGCACCGGTTCTCAGCGGATCTCCTAGAAAAGTACGCGAACGAACAGGCGTCACCTGTAGCAATAGACATGATGCCAACACCAGGATCAACACCCACACTGGTTCTCGGAGACGTTGCAACAACTGGGACGTTGGTGCGGCATGACTCGCAAAAGCTCGCAAGGCTCATTATCGCGACACATGAGTCCATGCAAGGCGCACCCGTTGGAACTCCCGAACAAGAACCAGGTACGAGCAATATTCACAGGGTGGCGGCAGAACAAAGCCCTACGGAACGGGCAAGCCGCACGACCGACGCAAGGAGTGGTGGAATGAAGAACATATACGTACTCGGCTCTGGCTATGTGGGCCTCGTAACCGGTGCGTGTTTTGCCGAGATTGGTCACCAGGTGACGTGTATCGACATCGATCAGGCAAAAGTTACGACTCTTTCCGAAGGCATCATTCCTATTTATGAGCCAGACCTAGAGCCACTGGTGAAGAAGAACCTCAAGTCAGGTCGGCTCAAGTTCTCCACTTCTATTGATGCGTTGTCTGAAGCTGATTTCGTGTTCATGTGTGTTGGCACACCGGCACATGATGATGGGCACGTTGATCTTCACTACCTGGAATCCGCCTACAACTCTGTCGGGCGCCGCATCGAAGCTGGTCGCACCATCATCGTCAACAAGAGCAGCGTTCCGCCTCGCACATCCCGCAAGATGGCTGGCATGTTGAATGCTGTTCTGAATGGACGCGGCAAAGCGCGTGTTGTTGCCAACCCTGAATTCCTCCGGGAAGGCCACGCTGTATCTGACTTTATGCACCCGAACCGTGTAGTGGTAGGTTCCACAAACGGCCAGGAAGACGCACGAGAAGTCGCAAGCCTGTACGAAAATCTCAAAGCGCCGGTGATGTACACGGACGCAGACACAGCAGAGATGATCAAGTTCGCATCCAACGCGTTCCTGGCAACAAAGCTGACGTTCATCAACGAGCTGGCGAGCCTGTGTGAAGCCGAAGGCGTAAACGTCCGTGACGTTGCACGCGGCATTGGTATGGACCCACGCATCGGCATGGACTACCTGCGAGCCGGTCTCGGTTACGGTGGCTCCTGCCTCCCGAAGGACACCGCCATCCTGAGCAGTCACTTCAAGATGGCCGGACTTGAATCCACGCTCCTGAACAGCGTGATGAAGGTGAATGATTCCCAGGCACGCAGGTTGGTTGAACGCGTAGACGTGGCTGCCGATTCGCTTGATGGGAAGAAAGTTGCGGTACTGGGCCTGGCATTCAAGTCAGACACAGATGACACCCGTCATTCACCGGCTATAAGAGTGATCCAGGAATTGCAGCGGTTAAATGCCTCCGTGACCTACTACGATCCAGAGGCAATTCACACCGAAGATATGTTCAAGCAGCCTGTAAATCGTGCTGTGAGCGTCGATGAGGCTATTGACGGTGCTGATGCCGTGATTATCGCTACCGAGTGGCAGGAATTCCGGGCTCTGGACCTGGACTGGGTTCGCTCAAAGATGCAAGGCCGAATCCTTGCGGACGGACGAGCTCTGTTCACTTCTGAGAAGGCCGCGGCGGCAGGACTTACCTACATTGGTGTCGGTGTCCGGGAATCCCATCTCGTTGATGAGTATGTGCCTGCACGTGTAACGGAATAGGCACGACTGTTTTTCGACGGGTAGATTGCCGGCTGTCGCTGGCGCAAGGAGAATTTGATGATTCGAGTCGCCGTGGCGGGATTTGGATACTGGGGGCCAAACCTGGTCCGCAATTTCAACCAAAACCCAGATAGCCAACTGGTTGCATGTTGTGATCTATCCCCAGAGCGTCGAGCGGCTATCGGCGATGCTTACCCTGATGTCCGCCTCACAGATCAATATTCTGACCTGCTGAACGCGAAAGACATTGACGCTATCGTTGTTGCAACACCGGCGCGGACTCACTTCGAAATGGCAAAGCAGGCATTGCTTCACGGCAAGCACGTACTTGTTGAGAAGCCACTGGCCATGAACAGCCGTGAGGCTGAACAGCTTGTTGAACTGGCGAACAGCAAGTCCCTGACGCTAATGGTCGGGCACACATTTTTGTACTCACCAGCCGTATGCAGCCTCAAGAAGGCTATCCAGGATGGCGTGCTTGGTGACATCTACTATCTCCAGACCCAGCGCCGCAACTTTGGACGAGTACAGACGGACATCAACGCCATGTGGAGCCTTGCACCACATGATGTTTCGATCGTGCTCGAACTGCTTGGACAGGTGCCTTCCGAGGTGTCTGCAAACGGCCGAAGCTTTCTGACACCCGGCGTACAGGACGTGGTCTACATGACCCTGACGTTCCCCACCGGCCAGATCGCTAATATCCACATCAGCTGGCTGGACCCGGCCAAAGTGCGCCAGGTAACGGTCGTCGGCTCGCGCCGAATGGCGGACTACGATGACGTGGCACCAACGGACAAAGTGACCATTGTGGATAAGCAGGCTGTGCCACCTGCAAGCGGGAAAGGCCCGTTTGAACTCCGCAAGGGGACCTCGTACACCCTCGATATACCAGGCGATGAGCCACTTGCAAAAGAGGTGGGTGATTTCGTCTCTTCCATCAAGACTGGCGACAAGCCAAAAGCTGATGGAAACAATGGCCTGCTCGTGGTTCAGATACTTGAAGCCGCCCAGCAGTCAATGGACGCTGACGGCAAGCCAATGCCCCTTGTGACCAACCTTGCACTACAGCCGGTTTAGCTAGTTTTTCTTATCGCCGAGGTATGTTCTCCGGCGGATTCAAAGGAGATCCAGCGTGATCCCACTCGTTGATCTGAAAGCACAGTACGACTTGATTCGTGATGAAATAGATGAGGCTATCCAGCGGGTGCTGGACAACACCAGCTTCATCGGCGGCAGCGAAGTTTCGTCATTTGAAGATGCATTCGCAGAGTACTGCGGAGCCAAGTTCGCCATTGGCGTCTCATCAGGCACCGAAGCTCTGCGCCTGGCCTTGATCGCCTGTGGAGTCGGTGAAGGCGACGAGGTTATTACCTCACCGTCAACCTTCATCGCCACGGTTGAGGCGATAGCAGGAGTTGGCGCAAAGCCAGTTTTTGTTGACGTTGACGAAGAAACCAACAACATCGACCCGGCTCTGATTGAAGCGGCAATCACGGATCGTACGAAGGCCATCATCCCGGTGCACCTCTATGGTTACCCGGTCGATATGGATCCTATCCTTGATATCGCTCGCAAGCACGGCCTCAAGGTCGTGGAAGATGCAGCGCAAGCACATGGCGCCGAATACAAGGGAACACGTATCGGCGGCTTCGGTGACGTAGCCTGCTTTTCGTTCTACCCCGGGAAGAATCTTGGCGCATACGGTGATGCCGGTGGCGTGGTAACGAACGACGAAGCCATCGCTGACGAAGTTCGCTTGCTCCGAGATCACGGTCGCTCTGACAAGTACGAACACCGGGTCCTCGGATTTAACAGTCGGCTGGATTCTCTCCAGGCAGCCATTTTGAAGGTCAAGCTGGCGCACATGGAAAAGTGGACTGACCAGCGGCGGGCGGCGGCAGCAATCTACGGAGAGCTGTTGCAGGATGCCGGTGTGCGACTCCCGGCGGAACAGCCCGGCTTCAAGCCTGTATACCATCTATACGTTGTCCGCACACCGAAGCGTGACGAAATTGCAGAAGCGCTCAAGGCAGCCGGTGTTGCCAGCGGAGTCCACTACCCGATTCCGCTGCACATGCAACCCGCACTGAGTTACATGGGACATTCCGAAGGTGACTTTCCGAACTGCGAGCAGAACGCACGGGATTGCCTGTCATTGCCGATGTACCCTGAACTGACCGAAGAACAGGCGCAATTCGTGGCACAGCAGGTGAAGAAAGCAGCGGCATCTCTGCGTATTGCCGGATAAGCAACGACTTAAGCTGCTGCTGATTGAACGACGCTGATGAAACAGCCCCGGTACTCTCCGGGGCTGTTTCGCATCAGGAAACGAGACGGTTCGGTATCAATGCAACCAGAGAGAACCATGACCGCTGCATCACCCACAACAGTGCGCAACCGTCCGCAAGCCGCAATATGGCTGGCCCTGTCGTTACTGCTGGCATTTGCATTTATCTCATGCGCCTCTCCCACTGAGCATGTCGGTCCTGTCGAAATCACCGTGGACGCCTCGAACGAGGTGTATCCATTCAGTCCGGACATACGCGGCTTCGCGATGAACAACTGGAACTGGTTGTGGGGCGGCATCCAGGAACCGGATTCCCCTCGCAGGCTGGCGATGATCGAGGCGGCAAAACTGCTCAAACCTGGCGTGATCCGCTTCGCCGGAGGACTCTGGGTCAACCGGATTGGCTGGGATCGGGCGGGCATCGCTCCAGAGGACGGCACCTGGACGTACACGGATCCGCAAACTGGCGATCAGTTCGAGTATGGCCATGCGTACCGTCCATCACTGATAGACAGCTACGCCACCTTTGCCAGCGAAATTGGTGCGGGGACGGTGATGCAGGTCAATATCTGCGACAACAACCCGGCGATGTGGGCTGATCTCGTCCACTACACGAACATCGAACATGACTACAACTTCCAGTTCTGGGAGCTTGGCAACGAGATCGACATCACTGAATGCGTCAGCCGAGATGAGTATGCACGGCGGTTCGTTGAGTATTCATCCGCACTGAAGCTGGTAGATCCAAGCATCAAGCTCCTCGGCCCATCCATCGCATTCCAGCATCGAACCGATTGGTACGATGCATTGCCTCCACAGGCTAATGGCGGCCCGGATGTCCTTTCATTTCACTGGTACCAGTTGACGCGCTGGAACAGTGACCCGAAGGCTTACAGCTACCAGGGTGGTTCACTCGAAGCGCTGTTCTCACATCAACTGGCCGTTGGAGAATCCTGCCAGTCCGGGTTCAGATGCCCCGGTGACCTGATACCGCTAAACAAGCTCGAACCGCTTGCGAACAGGCGTGCCATTGCTGAGAGCATGAAGCAGGAGGTGTTTGAGCCTTCACGTTCTGAATCGCCGGGGCAGTTGATGGCGCTCACCGAGATGGGCGTTCACTCGTCAAGGCATGATGAGCCGATCAACGGCAATCACACGGCTGCGTTATGGCTTGCAGACATGCTTGGTCGCTGGGCCTACAACGGCCTGGATATCCTGACCTATTTCAGCTTCGAGGACGGCACGGATGATATGGGACAGTCT
>JAURLM010000098.1 GCA_030831265.1 Chloroflexota bacterium | reverse complement strand
TCAGCAGCCGGTGTTTTTGAATTGCAGCAAGGACACCGAAGTGTTGGCTTGGTGCTAGGATTCCCCAAACCGATACTGGTATCAAAACGGCGCCGTTCCAACGCACCGATCCGCAGGACCTTTCTACTCATCAAGGAGTTCATTTCATGAAACCTGAAGTCAAGATAACGAAACTTGAAGTCACCACGTTCGAATACGAGCTCCATGACGTAGGCAAGGACTACAACACATTCAACATGGTGTACGAACCTGGTGGAAAGATGACCCAGCGCGGCAACATCCTGACCATGCACACAGACCAGGGAATTGTGGGTGAATACCCGACAGGCGGCCCCGCTCTCGCTGAAGTTGCAGGTGCTGCCCAGTACCTGCTGGGCAAGAATGCTCTTGAACGCGAGATGATCTACAACGACACCAAACGTGGCCTAAGGCACTACGCAATGCTCGGCGTCGGTGTGATCGACATCCTGCTTTGGGACATTGCTGGCAAACTGTATGATGAACCCATATACCGGTTGCTCGGCGGTACTAAGAAGCCTCTGCCCGCCTACGCATCAACGCTGCACGGTGATGAAAACGGCGGGTTGAGCACACCAGAACAGTTTGCAGACTTCGCCCAGCAGTGCCTTGAGATGGGATATCCAGCGTTCAAGGTTCACGGCTGGGGACTTGCCCGCAATAACATCAAGCGGGAGGTCGCCAACGTTCTCAATCTCGGCAAGAAGTTCGAAGGTAAGCTGCATCTGCTTATCGACCCTGCCTGTGAAATCAAAAATTTTGCTGATGCACTTGCACTCGGACAGGCATGCGATGAGGCAAAGTTCTTCTGGTGGGAAGACCCGTATCAGGACGGCGGCGTATCGCAGTTTGCTCACCGCAAACTACGCCAGATGGTCAAGACTCCGCTGTTGCAGACCGAGCACATCAGGCTGCTGGAACAGCATGTGGACTTCATCGTGGCTGATGGAACCGACTACGTTCGGGCCGGGGCACACGAAGATGGTGGCATCACCGGGGCGATGAAGATAGCGCACGCTTCTGAAGGGTTCGGGCTGGACATGGAGCTACACGGGCCAAGCCCGGCTCACCGACATGTGATGTCATCAATTCGAAACACTAACTTCTATGAATTGGGCCTGGTTCATCCGAACGTGAAGACCACTAAGGCACCGATCTACAAGGACTACAACGACGATCTCGACGGTGTCGATAAGGATGGCAACTTCTGGGCACCAGATGGTCCGGGACTGGGAGTTGAACTGGACTGGGACTGGATTCGAGCCCACCAGGTCGATTCTGGCGTACTGGCCGAAATCTAGGAATCGTGCAGATGAAAATGAGGCAGAAGCTGAGTTTCTAGCTGAAACTTGCTTCTGCCTCATTTCTTTTCGAGAATAATGCGATCTGTCTCAGGTGATACTCGGTTGTTAAGCACGAACCTCGACTGAGCCATCAGAACCGATCGATTCAACTCCGGCATTCGAGTTGAAAACCACAGCCTTTACCGTTGCCTTACGCGTTTGACCGGGCCCGAAGACAACTGCAGTGCGCTTGTCGGAACCCGGCTCTGGCACACCGGCAGAAAGGCTGGTGAACGGCTCAAGGCCAACGTTATAGGTACGCCCGTACCATGGATAACCCGTGCCACCGCCAAATACTTGCCAGTACCAGAGGTACTTGAACGTATCGAGCGGCCAAGTAACGCCAATTCCCACTCCGCGCTGCGGATTCGTGACCGCGTACCAGCCAGACGACATGTTCTTGAACACCATGTAATCAGCGAGTCTTTCTGCCTTGGCAGGAATCTTCCGCAAATCCACCTGTGAGCCATCATTGCCAGTGGCAAACGGCCATTGCCCCGTAGTACCCGGCTTGATGCGTGACTTGCCAGACTCTTCGGCCTGCGAAGGAGTGAAATGGTCTGCTTTTGGCAGGTCAAGGATACAGTCAGGGGTCAGGAACGGCTCACCAATGGCAACATGCTGGCCCCATTCGACTTCCGCTGGCTCCTCAGCCTCATTAGTAATACTGTCCTCGACGGTCAGGACCGCTGAACCGGCTTCAAGAGTGATCGTCTTCTCAATCCAGAATGGTGTACGCACCGTCCGGACCCAGAACTTCACACTGACCCGCTCTGGCGTGTCCTCCAGTATCTGAGTGTCCCACGGCATCAGAGTCGCCTCAGTGTGCTGACCAAGATCGGCACCGGCGTATTGCTGTGGCGGACCACCGGTGGGTGCAATCGTCTGCCAACCACCTATGTATGCGTCATGCCAAACGCCAGCGCCCCAGCCAGTTGAGGGAACCCACTTTGAAACATCTCGAACGCTCCATGGAGTCCGCCACATGAAGTCGGTGTCTGATGGCTTATGAACAAGTTCGAAGATATCCGCACCCTTATCCGCAAGGATACTGGCGCGCAGCAGTTCATTCTCCATTACGACTGTCTTCAAGCCGCGGTACGTCCATGCATCTGAAATGCGGCAACCGCTTGTACGTTCATCCTGGTAATGCACGGCACTCCTGTTCAAATGAGAATGCGATGTCTGGCATCGGCATGATGTCGATCGTTGGACAGGGCAGAGTATAGATGCAACTCACCCCTGATGGAGATGTCAACCGAAAATCCTGATCAGATTTGCAGGATTTACCTAATGTTTGGCGCATTACACCGTTTCATAGTGGAGTGCAGATAGGCGAGACTGGTTGTGGAAAACCATGCGCTGGTGCGTGCATCAGCATCATATCCGTGACTGAAAACATCATGTGTCCGGGGAGGACAGGTTTGGCGAGAATCCTGGTAGTCGATGACAACGCAGATGTCAGACTTGCGCTGGCGACTATTCTCGAAGACGCCGGTCACGAGATAATTGAAGCCGAGGACGGAGAGCAAGTCTTTGATCTGGTGGTGTCTGAAAGCCCCGAACTTGTCCTTCTTGACGTAATGATGCCGCGGGTCAGTGGATTCGATGCTCTTGCTACTCTCAAAGCAGACACTCGAACGTCTCAAGTCCCGGTTATCATGGTCACCGCCAAAGGCCGCCCGGAAGATATGGCAATGGCACGCTCCCTGGGAGCGGTCGAGTACATCACGAAGCCATGGGCTGACGGCGACGTGGAACTTCGCGTTGACTGGGCCCTGGCAAGTGCACAGGCCAGCTAATTCCTGACCGGCACATCACGCTCACATACCGGTCACACTGAAAGACCCTGATGACCGGTGTTGCAGTTATCCTTGTAGTCATTTCCGCCTTCGCGCACGCCAGCTGGAATTTACTGGCAAAACGTTCTACCACGCCTGAACTCGCAAATTGGTGGATGGCGACTTCCGGTGCAGTCATCATGCTGCCGGTAGCTGTGGTGATACTCCTCCTGAATGCGCCACCGGCCATCGGCTGGGTATTCATCGCCGGAACCATCGGCTTGCACATCATGTATTACTTCACTCTCGGTAGAGCGTACCGGTATGGAGATCTGTCGATTGTCTATCCCGTAGCTCGCGGCCTTGGACTGACCCTTATCCCGATCTTCGGCATCACGCTCCTGGGTGAAAGCATGACACTGATGGCAGGAGTGGGAGCCGCGTTCATCCTTACTGGAATAATTACCGTGGGCCTGAACGCTCATTCGCCTGAAGGTCTCAGGCGGCCCATAACAAAAATCTTGCGCGACAAGGGTGTCCTGTTCGCTCTTGCGACTGGCGTTCTGATCGGCAGTTACTCAGTGCTAGACAAACGTGGAGTGGCCCACGTCACCCCGGTTTTGTACATGTTCTTTCTAACGGCAGGAGGCGCACTCGGCTCCCTGGCTCTCATCCACAGGAATTACAGCCGTGTACAGTTCAAGGCCGAGATGCAGATGCACTGGAAGCCGATTGTCGCAGGTGGCTTGCTTCAATTCCTGGCATACGTGCTCGTGCTCAGCGCACTGAGGCTTTCGTCCGTCAGCTATGTTGGGCCGTTCAGGGAACTCGCTATCGGGATAGGTGTCGTGTTAGGAGCGCTGGTGTTGAAGGAACGCGTGACACGTGGTCGGGCACTGGGAGCTGCATCGGTCGTACTTGGAGCCTTGATAATCGCACTCGCACCATGATGACGGACGTGAGCCTATCTACTCTAGTGTGCCCAGGTATGTGATCAGATCAACGACTTTCTGCTCACTCATCTTGGAAAAATCAGGCATCACGTTAGGAAACCCATCCACGATTACAGCACGCGAGTCAAGTATTGACTCCCGAATGTAGGCTTCGTCGTGACGCTGGCTTATACCGCCAAGACCGGGTCCAACAATTTTCTTGGTGCCGGTTGAGTGACATGAGATGCAGCCTTCGGACGCAAAAGCCGTACGACCTCTGCTTGCGTCACCAACAGCTACTTCGCCGTCGCCCTTGTCAGCGACCGCACCAATCGAATGTCCATCATCTTTCCCACATGCAATGCCTACAAGTAAGAACATGGACACGGCTAAACAGGCAATAATCTTCAGGTTCGGTAAATCCATTCCGCCAACTTGTCCTGTGCGTGCTTCGCTGCAGCTATACATTTACGGGTGTCCTGACCAATGAAATCTGCGGGCGCAACCTGCCGCTTCCCTTACGGGTATCATTGGCGCCTCAGAGCCCCTTAAAAAACTAACGGCTCTCTAGTTTATCCGCCCGGGAGATCGCTGCAGCGGAGGTGAACAAGGATGAAGTACGAAGGTCTGATGGCCGAAACCGTGGTTTACCGCGGGGCAAACGACGATGCTATATCAGCCTACCTTGCCCGTCCGCTTGGGCCGGGTCCATATCCGAATGTGATCGTCGTTCATCACATGCCCGGTTGGGATGATGCTACGAAAGAAATCACACGCAGGTTTGCCTTCTACGGGTATAACGCTATCTGCCCTAACCTGCACCACAGAGAAGGGCCTGGGGAACCCGATGACGTGGCCGCCGTTGCTCGGGCTGCCGGGGGAGTACCGGATGACCGCTTCGTCGGCGACGCTCGTGGTGCGATGGAGTTTCTGCGAGCATTACCCTACTCCAACGGAAAAGTTGGAATCATCGGGTTCTGTTCAGGTGGTCGCCAATCATACCTAGCAGCTGGTCGTATCCCTGAGCTTGATGCAGCGGTTGACTGTTGGGGCGGACGGGTAATCGCAACCCCTGATCAGCTAACAGCACGCCAGCCGGTTGCACCAATTGACTACACAGCC
>JAURLM010000097.1 GCA_030831265.1 Chloroflexota bacterium | reverse complement strand
GGGGGTGCGGTGGCGCTTACGCTGCTCATCGAAGCGCTGATGACCACGTTCTACGCGCGTCGGCATCGTGCAAGCGTTACTTGAGGAAGCCGCGCAGTTCTATGGCCCTGTGGAGTCGCTGGATTGCCAGTGTGTAGGCGGCTGACCGGAGCGTGACCGAGTTTGCCATGGCGTATTCCTGCGTTGCCCGGTATGCCGTCTCCATGATCGACGTTAGCTCTGCGTAGACGCGGTCCAGCTTCCACTTGAATTGCTGGATGTTCTGCGCCCATTCGAAGTATGAGACGACGACACCGCCTGCGTTGGCAAGAATGTCCGGGACTACCGGGATGCCGCGTTCGGTCAATATGGCATCCGCAGCGGTGGTTGTTGGCTGGTTTGCGCCTTCGACAACCATCTTTACCTTGATGTTGGGGGCGTTGTCCGATGTGAGCACGTCTTCGATGGCTGCCGGGACGAGCACATCCGCCTCAAGGCAGAGCAACTCATCATTGGAAACTTTCTCCTCGCCTTTGAAGTCGGAGAATTTGCCTCCCTCGGCCAGCAGCTTATCGAGTGCTGCAATATCGACACCCTTCGGGTTGTACAGGCCGCCTGAGACGTCACTCACGGCAACGACACGGGCGCCGTCTTCAACGAATTTGCGTGCGGCAGATGAGCCAACCTGTCCATAACCCTGGACAATGATCGATGGGCTTTCACCACCGATTCCGCGGTCGAGTGCTGCGAGGCGGCTGACTATGGCTGCGCCGCGGCCGGGTGATTCGCTGCGGCCTTCAGAGCCACCAAGCTCCACCGGTTTACCGGTGACGATTCCCGGTGTGTAGCCGTGCAATGCGCTGTACTCGTCCATGATCCAGGCCATCGTCTGCGAGTTTGTACCGAGGTCGGGGGCGGGGATATCACGGGATACACCGAGGACGTGATTGATACCGCGGGTGTAGCGGCGGGTGAGTTCGATCAGTTCGCGTTCGGAGAGTGCCCTAGGGTCAACCTGTATACCACCCTTGGCTCCGCCGAACGGGATGTTTACCAGTGCTGACTTGAACGTCATCAGCATGCCGAGTGCTCTTGTGTGGGATTGGTCTACCGCCAGGTGGAACCTGATTCCGCCCTTGAACGGGCCGCGCGCTGCGTTGTGCTGGGAACGATAGCCGTGAAACACGCGGACGGTACCGTTGTCCATCTGGACAGGGATGGATACGGTAAGCTCTCGCCATGGTTCTACGATGACGTCTCGCATGTCGTCCCGTATGCCAAGTTGGGCGACGGCTGCGTTCACCCACGCTATCGTCCCTTCGAGCATCTGCATGTCACCGCTGGCCATCACTCACCTCTCAGTACGTTGTCCCCGTGGAAGCGTTTCGGCAAATTCGATATTCTGGGTAGCCTGCTTTGATGGTAAGCCACTGTTTGTTCCACTTGAACGTGGTCTGTTACCCATCTTTGGGCAGTGTTGTGGTTCACTTTGCGCGTAATTCGCGTTGACCGGGCCGGTGAACGCTCTCTACAATGAGAAGGTTGACACCCGAAAGAGATATGTAAATGACTGACGATTACGCAATTATTAACACCGGCGGCAAGCAGTATCGTGTTCGCGAAGGCGATACTCTCCAGATTGAGAAACTTATTGGTGAGCCCGGCGACACGGTCACATTTGACCGCGTTCTGCTCACCAGTGTCGGTGGCGATGTCACAATTGGCACGCCATCAGTTGATGGAGCAGAAGTCCTTGCTGAGATCGCCTCGCAGGACAAAGGACCTAAAGTGGTCAGCTTCAGGTTCAAGAACAAGACACGTCAGCACACGAAGACCGGTCACCGGCAGAAGCTGACCTCTGTGAAGATCACGGGCATTAAGGGCAACTAGCGCCCGCGGGGGAGTCTGATATGGCACACAAAAAAGGAAGCGGTACTTCCCGCAACGGTCGTGATAGCGCAGGCAAGCGTCTTGGCGTGAAGGCATTTGGTGGTGAGGCCGTCACCGCCGGATCGATCATTGTCCGCCAGCGTGGTACCCGGTTCACTCCCGGTACGAACGTAGGTGTGGGTCGAGATCACACACTGTTTGCACTTATCGAAGGTACCGTCCGCTTCGATTACTCAAAGAACGCTCGACGACGCGTGAACGTAGATTCAGTCGCTGTAGCGGACTAATAGTTATTTAGAGAAGATACCGTGAAGACAGATATTCATCCTGAGTACTATCCGGAAGCCACTGTTCGCTGCCTCTGCGGCAACCAGTGGACTGTGGGTTCTACGAAGCAGGAACTGGTTGTAGAAATTTGCAGTACGTGCCACCCGTTCTGGACCGGTGAACAGCGCATTGTGGACACGGAAGGCCGTGTCGAGCGCATGCGCCGCAGGTTCAACCTCGGCCAGCCGTCCAACAAGTAGCCTGGCGCTACAACAATCGCCGATTGAGAATCGGGCCCGGTATTTTGCCGGGCCTGATTGGTTTCCGGGGCAACCTGTATGCCAGAATGAGGCTCCACTGAAACAGGCAGGTAACGGTAGTCAATGACATCCAATGACGAACAAACGCAGACAGCTCGCAAGGTTCTCTACGGGGGACAGGCGGTTGTTGAAGGTGTCATGATCCGAGGTCGAGAGCACGCTGCGATGTCTATCCGGCGTGATGATGGCACCATTGTTCGGCACAGTATTGACCTGTCATGGTGGAGCAACCTGCGAATCAGGAAGATACCGGTGTTGCGCGGCGTTGCAGTGCTTGGTGAGACGCTGGTGGTTGGGATGCAGGCACTTTCCATTTCGGCTTCGGAAGCTGCACCGCCGGATGAAGAGACCGGCGAGCGTGAAGAGCTTGGTCGCGGTGGTATGGCGGTGATGTTGTTCCTATCACTGGTTGTTGGGATAGGCATCTTCTTCCTGCTGCCACTTTTCATTTCACGGCTTGCTGAAAACGCAGGCGCCAACGCGTTTACCGCCAACATTGTTGAAGGGCTTGTGCGGCTGGGCATATTCGTCGGCTACATATGGATCATCGGGAAGATGAACGATATTCGCCGGGTGTTCGGCTATCACGGGGCAGAGCACATGTCCGTGGCGGCACACGAAGCCAGTGAGCCTCTGACGGTGGACTCAGTTCGCCGCTTCCCGGAAGCGCATCCCCGTTGCGGCACATCGTTCCTGATGACGGTGGTCGTCGTGTCCATCATCCTGTTCATCTTCATCCCGCGTGAACCGCTGTGGATGCTCGTCGGTTCACGCATCGTGCTTATCCCGGTTATCACGGCCATAAGCTACGAGTTGATTCGATACGCTGGTATGCACCCAACGCAGTTCTGGGTGCGTATGTTAGGTGCGCCGAACCTGTGGTTGCAGGAGTTGACGACTCGGCCACCAGAGGATGCGATGATCGAGGTGGCTATCGACGCTATGAACTACGCCCTGGAGTTGGATGGCGTGGTGTACGAGCCGAAGGGCGGCATGGTTAGTCCCGGAGCGAATAGCGGCCAGTAGCGCATTGGGCGAGACGATTTACTGGCGACGCTTTGCCAGTTCCGCCCACACTTCCGCCGGGTCAACGTCCGTGGCCGCCAGCAGTACGAGCGAGTGATAGAAAAGATCTGCGAGTTCTTCAGCGGTGTTGCCGCCGTTCTGGGCGACAGCGGCGATTGCCACTTCACCGGCTTCCTCAACCACTTTCTGCGCTATGCGCGGCGGGCCATCAGCAAACAGCTTCGTGGTGTACGAGCCTTCGGGACGGTCACGTTTGCGCTGTGAGATGACTGCGAACAGGTCATCGAGGACAGTAGCGGTGGCAGCGGCTTCATCACCGGCCAGCGGTTCCTGGTAGAAGCATGACTGGTTTCCAGTGTGACACGCCGGGCCAACGGGGTCAGCCAGCACCAGCAGTGTGTCGTTGTCGCAGTCTGTGAGAACCTGTTTCATTCGCAGGTAGTTGCCGGATGTCTCGCCCTTCTCCCAGAGCTTAGCGCGGCTGCGACTGTAGAACCAGACATTTGGCCCCGCAACAGTCTTCTGGACGGCTTCTGCGTTCATGTACGCCACCATCAGGATCTGGCGAGTGCGGGAATCCTGCACGACTGCCGGGATCAGTCCCTTGTCATCAAATTTCAGGCTGGAGGTGTCCATCTTGCAGTGCGTCCCGGGCTAGTTGCGAAGGTCAGAGATGATTCGTGGGATGTCTCGCAGGTCAGTGACCTCAATCGCCGGTCTGGCGTCGTCCGGGCCGACTTTCGCACCGGTCCGGTTGATCCACACCGTTGTCATGCCACGACCCTTCGCCGGCACGTGATCGTGGAACATGCTCTGTGCTACGTGGAGCAACTTGTCCCTCGGGATTCCCATGGTGTCCACCTGGTGGTCCAGGGCATCGAAATTCGCCGGTGAGGGCTTGTAGGAGCCGATGTTCTCTGCGGTGAGGATGGCATCGAAGGTGACATCGAGCCGCTCGTTGCTCGCCGCGAAGCCGGCGTTATCGATATTGGACAAGATGATGAGCTTGAAGCGCTTTGCCAGTCGTTCGAGAGCCTCGGCCGAATCGGGGAACGCG
>JAURLM010000003.1 GCA_030831265.1 Chloroflexota bacterium | reverse complement strand
GGCCGAGGAAGCCGACGATTTCACCCTTAAGGACTTCGAACGACACATCGATGACTGCCGGGTAAGGCCCGTAGTTCTTCGACATGTGTTCAAGCTTGATCAATTCGGATTTCCTCTTGTGGCCTGTCTCGCAGTGTTTCCGGGTGGCTTACGCATCACCAGCAGTGACGTTAATGCCGTGCTGATTGGATACGGTCATTAAGGGCATGATGGATTTAGCCGCACAAGCAAGAGAGTTTAACCGAGTTATGGGAGACGTGTCAGCAAACAACGGACTGATGTGACAGAAGCTGTGATGCGACAGGCTCACGAGCGTACGTATGTGAAATCTCCTGGAACTGGTTCTTGCGGATGGCTGTGACCTGCCCGCGAACTGTTTTTTCAGTCACCGCTGATGCTTACGAAGAACGGTTACGATTAGGATGTGCTTGCAGGTGGCTAGCAATGAGGGCGTAACCATGTCTGACGAATTGATATACCTCGATCACGCAGCTACGACTCCGGTTCGCCCGGAGGTTATGGCTGCAATGTTGCCCTTTTTTGCTGAAAAGTTTGGCAACCCGTCCAGTCTCTATATGCTGGCACAGGAAGCGCGAGATGGGGTTGCCGAGGCTAGGGAGCGTGTTGCCGCTGTCCTGAATTGCCGTACCAGCGAAGTGATCTTTACCGGTAACGGGACCGAATCCAACAACATGGCCATAAAGGGTGTGGCCGCTGCGCTACGCAAACGAGGAAGGCATGTCATCACGTCCGCCGTGGAACACCATTCGGTTCTCCATCCCGTGGAACAACTGGAACGCGACGGGTGCGAGGTCACGATTGTTCCGGTCGATTCCGGTGGTCGAGTTGACCCGCAGTCCGTTTCCGACGCTGTTCGCAAAGATACGGTTCTTGTTAGCGTAATGCTCGCCAACAACGAGGTTGGCACGGTGCAGGATGTCGCTGAAATTGCTCGGCTAGCCCGGCAGCGAAGTGAAGAACTGAATGGCGAACTGGTCATACACACCGATGCTGTACAGGCCGTTGGAAAGCTTTCACTGGACACGAAAGCGCTCGGAGTTGATTTGCTGTCGCTCACAGGGCACAAGTTTTACGCGCCAAAGGGTGTCGGTGCGCTGTTCGTAAAGCGCGGAACTCCAATGGAACCTTTGCTTTCGGGCGGCGGGCAGGAACGACAGCGCAGGTCTGGTACCGAAAATGTGCCGTACATAGTGGGTTTGGGCGTTGGGATTGAACTTGCAGATGCTGAGCGAAATGAGTTCGTGGAGCGCACGGGTAGGCTTCGAGACATGATTGAAGCCGGGATAATGGAAAGGTTGCCTGATACGAAAATCAATGGTGACTCAGGACACAGGGTGTCAAATATCACGAACCTGTCATTCCCCGGAGTGCAGGGCGAGCCGGTCTTGCTGGGATTGGATTTCAAGTCGGTCGCAGCTTCTTCGGGGTCCGCATGCAGTTCCGCGTCCCTTGAACCTTCGCACGTATTGACCGCGATGGGTCTTTCGCCAGAACTGGCTGTTGGCTCTGTGCGTATCTCACTTGGTAGGCTCTCCACGGAACATGATGCATCCAGTGTTATCGCTGCAATTCCGGAGATAGTTGAGCGGCTACGGTCAATGTGAACCTAACGGGACACCAACTGCGGTGTTGAACCCGGTTACAATCAACGGCGCGTCACCGTGGATTGGACTTCGACTCTTACCGGTCATGAATCCAAACCAATATGAAATACGAAAACCCCTGTGTGCCGGGATTAAATGTGAATTCTCAGGCACTCACCAGTACGGAGCATGTAGTTGACGGACAACGAATCAAACTCAGTGACGAGTGATGAGCAGTCAGCAAAGCAGACTGCAGAGCAATCGACTCCTGAAGTTTCGGATGGCCGAATCATCGGTGACGAGGCGGCGCGCAAAGCGTTTCCTGTCCAGGTAGAGGCGGCACTGAAATACGCGGCTGAGAATACTTACGACTACGGTCCCCGGCTACGCAATGTTCCGCTGACGCATGAAGTCACCAGTGCCCGGCCAATGGACCAGGGCATAACTCGCGTCGAACTCGCATACCGCCCGAGCGCAAAGTTCGCAGGTGTTTCAGGTAGTGAGTACCTGGATGTGGATGCGGCAGGCGTCGTGCAGGCCCGCCGGCAGATTGTCTTGCCAAAAGAGCAGATGCCGTGGGTACTGGTCAGCATCGCGGCAGTTTCCGTGCTTGCTGCAGTGATACTCGTTCCGTTTATTCTCTTGAGGTCACCGGCAGTCGATAATCTTTATGTTGCTGGTCGCACTCTGTGGGTCCGTTCAGAACTGCCGAAACTTCAGCCGTACCTGAGTTACAACGCTGACGATAATGAAGGCACGCCACGCACATGGCTGATCGTCCCTGAAGGTTCTGGTACGGCGATAGCGTGGATTGACATAACGCTTATCAACCAGACATCCGGTTCTGTAAGCCTGTCCATCGACTCGGACGCTGCGGAACTTACGACTGAAGACGGGCTAATTTTCACCCCGATCGACGTTTTTGAACGCGTTCGCTGGCCTGCAGAAGGCGCTGAAGTAGATCCGCGCATGGATACATTGATGCTGCCTCTCTGGGGTAGCCGCGTGCTGGAATCTGAACAACAAATTGAAGGATTCCTCGCTTTTGAAGTTCCTGTCGGCAGCAAGTTCAAGTCTTTGCGCTGGGCGGCGACTGACGTAGCTAACATCCGTTACAACTAACCACGGAAACAGGATTCCATCGGCGCGGAAGGCTCTCCGCAGCTAGAATTCCGGCATGCCATCGCGCAACGGAGCAACCGACAAGAAGCAATCCCGGCTTTCACCGGGCAGGCGTCAGTACCTGCATTTCAAGCAGCAGTACCAGGATGCCCTGTTGCTGTTTCGGATGGGCGACTTCTACGAAACGTTTGATGAAGACGCTCATAAGATGGCAGAAATCCTGGACATCACGCTAACCTCGCGTGACGTTGGTGGTGGTGCAAAGTCCGCTCTTGCAGGCATTCCCTATCACGCGCTTGAGAACTACCTCTCAAAGCTGGTCAAGTCCGGATTGAAGATAGCCATTGCGGAGCAGGTTTCAGACCCTGCGACATCCAAAGGCATAGTTGATCGTGCTGTTGTCAGGGTAGTCACACCGGGAACGGTGCAGGAACCCGCGCTCCTGTCACAGGATCGCAACAACTACCTCGCTGCAGCTGTTAGCGATGGCCGTTCATCTGGCCTGGCCTACATCGATATTTCGACATCTGAGTTCGTCACTTCCGAGATTCCACTGGACTTGTTAGCAGCCGAAGTTGAACGGCTTGCTCCCTCAGAACTCCTGCTTGACACAGGTGTGCGCAGCATCCTGGTTGGTGCAGAGGATTCACTGCGCCAACAGCAGGTCGTGATACGGGATGTTGATGAATCTCGTATAGACGCTGAACTGGCTGCGGACTGGCTCAAGCGGCACTTCAAAGTGGAATCCCTTGAAGCGTTCGGGTGCGACGGCTCTGCGATGGCAACACTCGCTGCGGGAGCCATCATCGACTATCTAGGTGAGACGCAACTGGGCGCAATGCCGCAGGTGACATCACTGCGAATGCTGCAATCAGGTGATTACATGCAGCTCGACCGAAGGGCGTTGCGTGACCTTGAAGTGCTGGAGCCAGCGAACGGCCGTACCGGTGCTCCGACACTGCTCTCCACGATGGATCGAACACGGTCCGCTCTCGGTGCTCGCATGTTGCGTAGCTGGCTGGCACGACCGCTTATGGATGTTGGAGCGATACGTCACCGACAGGATGCAGTAGAGAGATTTGTTTCCGATGCGACTTTACGTCAGCAGGTGAGGGAGACTTTGAGAGGAGTCTCGGATATAGAGCGCCTCCTGAACCGTGCCCGGACATTCGCCGCTACTCCTCGTGATGTAAAAGCACTTGGTCGTTCGCTTGGGAAAATCCCGGAATTGACGGAACTGGTCGGGCAACCGAGCAATGGGATGAAGGCAACCCCGCTCGTTGGTCTGAAGAGATGTGATGAAGCTGAATCTCTGATAACTGCGGCCATTGACGATGAAGCGTCTGTGACTGTCGGCGAAGGTGATGCGATACGCCAGGGTTTCGACGCCACCCTCGACGAGCTGCGTTCACTGACCCGTGATGCCCGCGGAGCGATTGCGGCTATTGAAACTGACGCGCGGGAACGCACCGGAATAAAGTCACTGAAAGTTGGCTACAACCGGGTTTTTGGCTACTACATAGAGGTTTCACGTACGAACCTTGACCGCGTGCCGGAAGAATTCGAGCGACGGCAGACTTTAACTGGCAGCGAGCGTTTTATCACTCAGGAACTGAAGGAGCTGGAAGACAAGATCCTGGGTGCTCGCGACCAGATTGCAGAACTTGAGAGGTCGATATTTCGGCGCGTTTGCGGTGAACTGACGGCACACGGCGAGAAGATCATGGCTGCGGCCAGTGCAATCGGATGGCTCGATGCGATTACAAGTATGGCGGAGGCTGCAGCTTCTCATGGATGGGTGCGTCCGCTCGTTGATGATGGTGATGTCATAGCCGTAAAAGAGGGTCGGCACCCGGTAGTTGAGGCAGCACTGGGACCGGGTCGGTTTGTTGCCAACGATGTTGACCTGAGCTGCACGGGACACCAGGTGGCGATCATCACCGGCCCGAACATGTCCGGTAAATCAACTTATATTCGGCAGGTCGCGGTGCTGGCACTGATGGCACAGACAGGTTCGTTTGTTCCTGCCGCGCAAGCTCACTTTGGAATCACCGACCGCATATTCACGCGTGCCGGGCTGAGCGATGACATCGCCGGGGGGCAGTCGACCTTCATGGTTGAGATGGTAGAGACGGCGTCAATCTTGAACCAGGCGACACGCAGGTCACTGGCCGTGCTGGATGAGATTGGCAGAGGAACCAGCACTTATGACGGTCTCGCAATCGCACGAGCGGTTGCCGAGCATATCCACAATGACCCTCGGCTCGGCTGCAAAACCCTTTTCGCTACTCACTATCACGAGATGACGGCACTGGCGGACGAGCTGCCCCGTGCTGCAAACTACCGTGTCGCCGTGTCAGAAGACGGCAATGAGGTCGTGTTCTTGCGTCGCATCGTGCCGGGCGGAGCGGACCGCAGTTACGGCGTGCATGTGGCAAGACTG
>JAURLM010000096.1 GCA_030831265.1 Chloroflexota bacterium | reverse complement strand
TTTTGCGAGTGGCCGGTTCCTTGGAGTCGAGGAGCCTGAGCGGTGCGCGTTCCAATCGGGCTAGGTCAACCTTCGGAAGGTCATCGGCGTACTTTGAAAAATACTGGTGCAGCGTCGCAAGGTACGGCTTGCGCTCATCCGGGTCTGCCAGCGAGTTCAGGCGCAGGCGAAAACCACTGATTCCAAGTTGCGAAAGGTATCGGTAGCCGAGTTCAATCACCTCGGCATCCACGCTCGAACTGGCGTCGCCGATTACCTCTGCACCGAACTGGTGGTGCTGCCTGAGTCGGCCAGCCTGAGGCCGCTCATACCTGAACATTGGCGCAAGATAAAACTGGCGTACGGGCTGCGGCAGATTGTGCATGCCGTGTTCGATGTATGCCCGGCAGACAGACGCGGTACCTTCGGGGCGCAGCGTAATCATGTCGCCGCCATTGTCCTCGAAGGAATACATCTCCTTCTGGACAATATCGGTCTCGTCTCCAACGCCGCGCTGGAACAGGCCAGTCGTCTCGAACATCGGCGTCTCTATGCGACCGAACCCGAACTGTGCTGCAACGCGCCTGGCAGTATTGCGGACGTAATCCCAGTACGGCTGGTCAGCCGGCAATATGTCCTGCGTACCGCGGGGAGACTTGAACATGATGGTAACTGCGGGCCTCGGCGACCCGGAACTTTGACCTTACTGCCTGCGCTTCAGCAGGGATTAGCTGCCGAGGCCTGCCATCTGGTAGATCTTGCCTTCCGTCTTGATGGCCGGAGCGTAGACCATGCGTGCATTGTGCATCTCTCGCAGGTTCTGTGCGCCAACGTAACCCATCGATACCCGAAGCGCCCCGACAAGGTTCTCGGTTCCGTCTGTCTTGGAAGACGGGCCGAAGAGAAGCTGGTTGAGCGAGTAGTGAGTACCAACGGTCAGGCGCGTGCCACGAGGTAGCGATGCGTGTGGCGTAGCCATGCCCCAGTGGTTACCGAGGGCAGGAGCTTCCTTCGTCTTTGCGAACGGTGAGCCGATCATTACCGAGTCAGTGCCTGCTGCAAATGACTTGCAGACGTCACCTCCGGTGCGGATACCGCCGTCCGTGATGATCGGGACGTATCGGCCCGTCTCCTGGAAGTAATCATCTCTGGCTGCTGCACACTCAATCGTGGCCGAAACCTGTGGAACTCCGATACCAAGCACTTCGCGGCTGGTACAGGCTGATCCGGGTCCGACGCCAACCAGTACGCCGTGAACACCCTGCGCCATGATCTCCTTGACCACATCGTAGGTAACGGTATTGCCAACGATGATGGGCACGTTGATGTCTTTGACGAGTTTCGAGAGCACAAGGCCTTCGAGCGAGCGAGAGTTGTGCCGTACTGTCACCACGGTTCCCTGCACCACAACCATGTCAGCACCGGCTTCTACTGCCACTGGAGCGAGCGCCTTTGTGCTAGCAGGAACGAATGAGACAGCAGCCTTGCCGCCGCCCTTCTTGATCTCCTCAACACGCTTGGCAACCAGTTCGGGGCGAATAGGCTGAGAGTAAATCCGCTGCATCAAAGCAGTTGCACCCTCGCGAGGAGTGTCGGCAATCTCCCGGTATATCGGAGCCACATCGTCATATCGGCTCTGGATACCGTCCATGTTCATGACAGCGAGGCCGCCGGCCTTGCTCATCTCGATTGCGAAATTCGAATCCACAACCGAATCCATTGCGGAAGCCATGAAAGGGATATCCATCTTGATGCCACCGAAGCTGGTCGAAATATCGACCATTTCAGGGTTCAGCGTGATATCGCCCGGCACAATCGCAACATCGTCGAAGCCATACGCGGGTCGGAGCTCTTTGAAATCTCGTGCCAATTTGGTTCACCCCTCTACGGCCGTCTGCCAGGGCCGATATATATCTGCCGTGCGGTGTACGTTTTTTGTCCGGGCGCTGCTCCCGGATACAGTCCCAGATGCAGGCTGAAACTGCCTTACGAATTCCGCACATGGAAAATTCGAACGAGTATACGCCCGCCGTCAACCTTTGTGGTGTATTTCACAGACCGTTGTGACGAACCGGTTGGCGCCGCATGTGGCATCATCTTTCCCACCTCAGGATGCGCTTTCGGTATCGTGGCGGGCATACCCTGATTGTCTTAATGTGCCTGGTGGCAATTAACGGAGTAGTTCGGTTTGAAAAAGCACCCCGGATATACCGGTTCAATAACTGACATCGCCGGTATCAAGGTGGGTCATTACACAGATACCCGCAATGGAACCGGCTGCACCGTTGTCCTGAGTGACGAACCTGCCACCGCCGGCATAGAGGTCCGGGGAGCAGCTCCGGGAAGCAGGGAAACAGAGCTTCTTCACCCACTTGCGGCTGCCCAGTGGGTGAACGGGATCATGCTTACGGGGGGCAGCGTTTTCGGATTGGATGCACCTGGCGGCGTTATCCGTTACCTGGAAGAAAACGGTGTCGGTCTGCAATTCGGGCGCGTCCGAATTCCGCTTGTACCTGCCGCAGTCGTGTTCGACCTGTCGTTCATATCGTCGGATGTTCGACCAACCGCAGAAAACGGTTATGCCGCTGCCGCTGCTGCTCAGCAACAATTCGAGCGAGGCTCGGTCGGCGTCGGTACCGGCTGCACAGTCGGTAAGACGCTGGGTGCGGGTCGTTCCGTAAAAGGCGGTGTTGGCACATGTTCGGTTCGACTGACTGACGTCTCAAAGGTCGGCGCTCTCGTCGCCGTCAATGCCATTGGTGACGTTGTTGACCCCGCAGATGGTGTCCCTATAGCGGCCCCGCTGGATGAAACCGGTCACGCTTATCGGAGCACCATCGACATCCTGCTGTCTGAACCTCCGAAACCTCGCAGCTTCTTCCGCAACACTGTAATCGGGGTAATCGCCACGGATGCGAAACTGGACAAAATCGGAGCGTCCAGGCTCGCCATCGCTGCACAGGACGGAATAGCCCTCGCTGTTCGACCCGCTCACACGCAGAATGACGGCGACACGGTGTTTGCCCTTGCTACCGGAAAGCATGGTGGTCCAGCCAACCTGGATGCACTTCATGCAGCCGCGTTGCAGGCCATGTCCGGTGCTGTGATAGACGCCGTACTCAGCGCCACATCGCTCGGTGGCGTGAAAGCGGTGCGCGACCTGCCGATGGGCGGCCAGCTAATGGAGCGCTGGAATGGATAAATCTTCAGGTGGCAGCCAAGCGCAGTTCACGAAACAGTCTCGTATCGGCGTGATAGGTGCTGGCAGACTCGGCTCCAGCCTTGCGATTGCTCTCAAGAGCATAGGATACGAGATCAGCGTCGTATCCAGCCGCAGAGAAGATCACCGAAGCTGGCTTTCGCAGCGGTTGCCGGGTGTGGCAACCACCGCAGACCCGCAGACTGTTGCTGACGCAGCGGACATCGTGGTCATAGCGACCTCGGATGGAGCAATCGGCTCTGTCTGCGAGTCTGTTGAATGGCGTGCAGGACAAGCTGTGGTTCACCTTTCTGGCGCGCTACCTGTCGAAACATTGCACCATGCTTCTGAATGTGGGGCAGTAATCGGCGGTATACACCCGCTTCAGACCTTCCCTTCACCAGAAGCCTCAAATGCGTTCAGCGGTATCACATTTGCTGTCGAGTCTCCAAATTCCAATCTTGCCGCGTGGCTGAACTCGGTTGCGAAAGACCTTGGCGGCAACCCTATTTCAATCACGGCGGACCAGCGTGCCGCCTACCACACAGCCGCCGTCATGGCCTGCGGCCTGCTGGCATCGCTGACGGGCCTCGCAGCTGAAGTCTGGGCTTCCAGGGGGGGCGTTTCGAGGGCTGAAGCAGTGGCTGCGCTGATCCCGCTTGTGAAAACAACCGCAAATTGGATGGGGCAAAACGGTCTACCGCAAGCGCTCACGGGGCCGTACGTTAGAGGAGACATCACAACAGTTCGGGCACATGTAGCGGCCAGTTCTGGCGTTTCTGAAGAACATGGAGCGGCTTACGCTGCACTGGCCCTGGCGGGATTACACATCGCCGGGGAGCAGGGCGGGCTGACTTCGGAGGCCCAGGATACTATCCGTCAGATACTGGAGACTGCGCTCCGGGACAGTTGTGAGATAATAAATAGACCGTGAACAGTAAGTCCGGCGGTGAGCCTATGGCAGCCGATCGGCAGGAGGTATTCATGCGGTCACGGAGGATCACTACACACAAGATCCAGGCGATGACGGCCAAAGGCGAGCGGATCCCCATGGTGACCGCTTACGACTACACGCAGGCCCGAATTGTTGACGCTGCCGGTATTCCGATGATTCTCGTCGGGGACAGTCTTGGTAACGTCGTACTTGGATTTGACTCCACGATCCCGGTCACCGTCGACGACATGGTCAGGCACTGTGCCGCAGTTGTGCGCGGGTCTGAGCGTGCGCTCATTGTGGTAGATATGCCATTTATGAGCTATCAAGTCGATGCTGAAACTGCGCTTCGCAACGCCGGACGGCTGCTGCAAGAAGGCGGCGCTCAGGCGGTCAAGCTCGAAGGCGGTAAGCCCATCGCCCCGATCATCCGCCGACTGGTGGACGCCGGTGTTGCGGTCATGGGTCACATTGGTCTAACCCCGCAGTCCGTCCACAAACTGGGTGGTTACCGCATCCAGGGCAAGACGCAGCGCTCTGCGGACGCACTCATCGAAGACGCCTTCGCCATCCAGGATGCCGGTGCATTTGCCGTTGTACTGGAACTGATACCCGTCGAACTTGCGGCCGAGATTACAAAGCGGTTGGACATCCCCACTATTGGCATCGGCGCTGGCATGTACACAGACGGCCAGGTGCAGGTGCTGTATGACATGCTTGGCCTTGGACTGGACTTCAAGCCGAAGCATGCCGGTGACTACGCCACGCTTGGACTGACCGCCAAAGACGCTCTTGAGCGTTACGCTGCCGATGTTCGTGAGGGATCATTCCCAACGCAGGCGAACTCGTTCCATGTGGACTTAGAACCTGCCGCTGCTGAAGAAGCAGCGGCGTACGGCAGCACGAACGCGGCTAATGTTCAGCATGGTGTTTAGTTTCACTGGCGACGAAATAGCAACCTGCGCCGACTTCGTTCGTAAGAACGGGTTCTCGCCATGCGAGTGATAGAAACAGCCGCTGAGATGCGGGAGTTCAGGCGCAGCGTGACTGGTCGCACCGCACTCGTGGCTACGCTTGGCGGAATGCATGCGGGTCACGAAGCGCATCTCGTCAAGGCGAAAGAAATTGCAGACGTAACAATTGGCTGGTTGTTCCTCAACCCGACTCAGTTCAGCGCGTCCGAAGACCTTTCCACGTATCCGCAGGATCGCAAGGCTGACCTTGCCATGTTCGAAAAGCATGGCACAGCAGCTGTCTTTGCACCATCCGTAAGTGAGGTCTATCCCCCCGGAGAGAGTTTCCGAGTTGATCCCGGACCAATTGGAACCGTGCTGGAAGGCGCAAGACGCCCCGGCCATTTCATCGGAGTCTCAACGGTTGTCACCAAGATATTTGCTCTTATCAGGCCAGACATAGCCATGTTCGGCGAAAAGGATGCACAGCAGCTTCGCATCATCGAAAAGATGAACAAGGAGCTGGGCTTCGGCATCGAGATAGTCCGTATTCCCACGGTTCGCGAACCGGACGGCCTCGCCCTCAGTAGTCGGAATCGATACCTGTCTGCTGATCAACGAGCAGCCGCTCCTGTCCTTTACCGGGCACTCTGTGCCGGTAGAGAACTCTGGACGCAAGGCGAACGCGACGCAGACGCAATCAAGACATGTGTCGAAAACGTGCTGCGCAGCGAGCCCGGTGTTGAGCCTGACTACGTGAGCATTGCAGATTCCTGCACGCTGGCCGAATTCCGTGGAGTTGTAACGGGTGAAGCGTTGCTGTCACTTGCAGCGCGTGTGGGCAGCACGCACCTTATAGACAACTTGGTACTGGACTAGCTCCCGGCGAACTGATCTCAGCGCTCCGGAGTTTCCTGCCCATCTTTCGCAGGCAGAACTATGTTCAAGAGGGCCACCAGCAATATGCCGGTAATTGCGAAGATCAACAGTGCCTGACGTGTGCCTGCGTATTGAGCCAGCCCACCAAGCGCCATAAGCCCGATGGGATGTGTCCCGGAGAGTACAAAACGAACGCTTATTACGCGTCCCCGTAGATCTTTTGGTGCTCCGAGTTGAATTGCTGAGAGATTGGTGGCGAAAAAAATCGTGCCAACGCATGTGGCAACGCCGCTGAGCAGCAACGTCAGTTCAAACCACGGTGAAATGGCAAGCAGTACCACGGATGCGGAAAACACAAAGGCTGAGACAATCTCGATCTTTATCTCGGCGTACCTGTTTGTCAGCCAGACAGCGAACAGTGGCCCCAGCACTGCACCCACACCGCCAACCATCTCCATCATTCCCAGTGCGCCGGCACCGCGACCGAGTACATCCTGCACCAACGGTGGAAAGACCGCCCCGCGTGAGCTGATCATGACCAACATGATGGTGGCGCTCAGCATTAGCCAGCGAAGCCGTGGCATCCGAATAACGTAACGCACGCCTTGTGCGACGTCGCTCCACATCCTGTGTTTGACCTGTTCCGTTACCGGTGTGGCAGTGATTTTGAGCATCAGGAACAGCAGGATGCCGATGAGCGCAACGCCCGCTCCGACCACCAGTGTGATGTCAGTGCCAAAACTGGGTATCAGCAGTCCCGCTATGCCCGGCCCGATAATGCCGGACAAATTTGCGACAAGCATGGACAGGCCAATCGCACCGCGTTGTTGAGCCTCAGGTACAAGGTCTGTTATCAGGGTCTGTCGAGCCGAAACCACCAGTGCCGTAGTTGTTCCCTGTAATCCGGCTGCAAGGATGATGTGCCATGTCTCCACGATTCCAAGTACTGCCAACGCCGCAAGGGCGGAAGCTACAACGAAAGACAGGACCTCCCCAAATACCGAAATCCACTTGCGACTGAATCGGTCCGCCAGGTAACCACCATAAAAACCAAGGATAAGGATCGGCAGTCCGGTGGCAGCAGATACGGCAGCCACCCGGAGCGGAGAATGCGTCGTGTCCTGCACTAGCCAGATGCGTCCCATCGACTGAATGGCAAGAGCCGTGCTGCTGATAACCATCGCTGCAGAAAACAGCCGGAATTCAGGACTGCTAAACGGTGCAAATGGACCACCGGCATGGATACGCAGTCTGCCGCGCCTCCTGGCGGGTGTTACCGGAGTTCCATTGTTGACTGCTTGGGCGGGACTGTTTTTAGGGATGGCGGTTGACCATTCAGCGGGGTGGCCATGGATGTGCTGACTGTAGCCGAAGACAGCAACGTGTAAGTATCACACCCGTCGATACACGAAACAACGCGAATCGTATTGGCGAAAAACCAATCAATCACTACGTTTACACTGCTCGCCGCTGTCACGTTTTCGAAATATCTGCGTTACATCGACGACTCATCTTCGCAACACCTCTGCAACCACGTTGAAACATACAGAACCTAACGTTTCTTGCGACGGCGAAAAGCTGCCCGCCCGAGTCCGCAACTTTGCGACGGGTGAGAAAAGTTGCAATGAGAGGCGTTAGGAAATGGAGTTCAACCCCATAAGCCTGGACATTGTCTGGGTTTTGATGGCAACGGTCCTGGTTTTCTTTATGCAGGCCGGATTCGCGATGGTGGAGGCGGGAGCCACGCGTGCCAAGAACGCAGCCAACATCGTAATGAAAAACCTG
>JAURLM010000095.1 GCA_030831265.1 Chloroflexota bacterium | reverse complement strand
CGCCGTTTCTGCAACCGGCTCAGACGCTATCCAGGACGCCGCATCGAACGGTCTTGAGACCTACTCGAACCCTAACGCACCGCAGACCATCTTCGAAGACTGGCGTGAAGGCGACACAAGGCGCCAGCGTCTCATCAGCAGGTCACCGTCCATCGACTCATCACTCGAACCACTCGGTAAACGCGGCCGCAACGCAACCGCGGTATTTGCATGCCCGCTGCTCGACGAACTTCCGCTCGACTGCCGAAGCTGGTTCTGGTCGGAATATGCTGCGCTGATACCGCAGGGCTGGTTCCGCCGAATCGACCACGACGGCAACATCACACTCTCACCTCCTGACGTCTCCCGCATCATCGGCCCATGGGACCTCATTGTCCTTTCGCATGAAGAAGCCGCTGCGATTGGCGATCTGTCTGCATGGACAAAGCTGGCACGGGTTCTCGCTGTCACGCAAGGTAGTCACGGGGCCACGATCTACAGCGAAGGCTCTGAACAGCACGTCCCGGCCTTCCTGCCACAGCAAGTGGTTGACACGACCGGTGCTGGAGACGTCTGGGCAGCCGCGTTCGCAATTCGCTTCTTGGAAACCCGGAGTATCACTGAAGCAGGAAGATTCGCGTCGGCCGCCGGGGCAATCTGCGTCAGCAGAAGAGGCCTGCGAGGCGTGCCGGAATCTCGGCGTGAGATTGAGCAGATGCTCCTGACCAGTCGCGTTTAGCCGACGCTCAAGAATTCTCCAGGTCCAGGGCGGCCAGCGCAGCGTCGACATCCAGTAGAGAACTGGATTGACGCCACTTCACCTCCCCGGCACCGTCTACCACGACAAACGTCGGAAGTGAGAAGGCGCTGTACTGTCGCATCAGCGGTAATGCGAAATCATCCTGCACGTTCAACCGAACCACCTCAGCGCGGCCATCAATGGCACTCTGCAGGCTGCGCACCTTGGGTTCGCTGGCAAGACATAATGTGCACGAATTCGAGAAGAACTCCACGAACACCGGCTGGCCCGATGCCAGGATACCGTTGGCTTCTGCCGTGGAACTGACTGTGCTGCTCCCCGGTCGAAGGACCAGAACAGCAACAAGCCCGATGACAATCACCGTCGTATACACAGGCACCCGAACCTGCCATCGCTTGATCGGCACCAGCATCACTATGCCCAGCAGCAAGCCGGGGAACGCTATCCACAGCGAATACGCGTTCAGCATTTCCGTAAACGACATCAACTACCTCTGGTGTGAAAGCCTGCACTGCCACAGCGTTACCTGTAGCCTCTATCCAGTAGAACGACCTCGCTGAACTTTCAGATCTGGTCGAAACGCACCCTCACTATGATGCTCAAACTCATCAAACCGTTTCAGACTGTCGGCAACGCCTTTGTGAAACGCGTGCTACGAACCCGGTTTCACTGGATACTCAGCCGCAACGTTGTGCTGTTGGAGATAACCGGGCGCAAATCGGGCCGAACCTACTTTGTACCGGTAAACTACCGCCAGTCCGGCGATACCGTCTCTGTGATGACATACAGGGGTCGCAAATGGTGGTTGAACCTGCGCGGGGTTAACGAGCTTCCCATTTATCTCAAAGGCGAGCGTGTGCTGGCGATCCCGGAAGTCATCACCGAAGACCATGACGCCATCGCAGCGGCACTTATCGACCGCGGGTGGATCCGCAAATCCATCGCCCGCAGTGCCGCAGCCGATGCAGTACTGATCAAATTACGATTATCGAACCGCTAATTACGGCAACTACGGAGGTTTTTTTGGACGAGGTCAAAGCGAAGGAATTCGTGTCGCGCATCGCCGGGTTCTACAACGGCACAGCGATAACCCTGATGATCGACGTTGGCTTCCGAACCGGCCTGTGGGACGCAGCGGCTGCCGGCCCTGCAAGCAGCCATGATCTGGCTCAGCGCGCCGGATTGCAGGAACGCTACGTCCGTGAGTGGCTCGGAGCAGTAACGTCCGCGGGAATAGTGGAGTACGACGCTGCATCCAGCATCTACACGCTACCCCCGGAGCACGCACACAGTCTGGCCGGAAACGGCGGCTCCAACCGCGCTGCTAACGCTCCCCTGCTCACCTATCTCGGCAAACACGTCTCATCCGTGGTTTCGGCCTTCAAGAACGGCGGCGGAGTTCCCTATTCGCAGTTCAGGCCAGAATTCACCGGCTTCATGGACGAACGGTTCCGGCGCGAGTACGACCAGTTCCTGCTCGACGGCTACATCCGCAAAGTCCCCGGCCTTGAGGCTCGCCTGGAGTCCGGTGTAAGCATGTGCGACATCGGCTGCGGTACGGGACACAACATCAACCTTCTTGCAAAGGCGTTCCCGCAGTCAGACTTCACCGGATACGACATCGCAGCGGACGCCATCGACCTCGCACGCGCAGAAGCAACCAAGATGGGGCTGGAAAATGCCCACTTCGAAGTACAGGACGCAACAGACCTCCCCAAAAACCTCGCCTTTGACCTGATCACCACGTTCGACGCGGTTCATGACCAGGCAAACCCACAGGCTGCGCTCCACGAGATCAGCC
Organism: Chloroflexota bacterium; assembly: GCA_030831265.1. Lineage (GTDB taxonomy): Bacteria > Chloroflexota > Dehalococcoidia > Lucifugimonadales > Lucifugimonadaceae > JAJCYX01. Next base: position 12,437 of record JAURLM010000095.1, on the reverse strand, counting down.
GTTGCCTCGCACCCGGTGGCACATACCTGATGATCGACATCAAGGCATCCAGCAAGCTCGAAAACAACCTTGACAACCCGATGAGCCCCTATCTGTACGCCGTAAGCACCATGCACTGCATGACGGTTTCGCTGGCTGAAAACGGAGCGGGACTGGGAACGTGCTGGGGACAGGAGCTTGCTCTGGAGATGCTCGAAAAAGCAGGTCTGACCGACGTGGATATATTCGATTCCACCAACCCCACGAACTGCATCTACGTCTGCCGAAAGCCGTAGCGCAGCAGACCTACTTCTTCAGGTGTTTCAGCAGGCCTTCCGGGTCTGCCCATTCGTCCGGGACGCACACCGCAAGCACGCTGCCGTCACAGGTCATCTCCCCGTCGAATCCGAAAAGCTGCACCGTTAGCGATGTCTTCTTGCCGCTAGCTTCGACAATCTTGCTCCGGACAGTGAACGGCCCGGCAACGGGAGTCGGCTTTCGGTAGTTCACCTGCAACGAACCGGTGGCGTACCAGATTTTGGGGCCTTCACCAACTTCGCGACCTTCTCTGCGATACGCATCTGCTATCGCCGTGCAAACACTGTGACAGTCGATGACCGAAGCGAGAATCCCGCCATTGACCACGTCCGGCGGCATGGCGGCATGGTGAGGCTGCGGTTCGAAGATGCAGACAGACTCATCACCGTCCCAGAAACTCTTTATCCTTAGCCCACGTTCGTTCCATGCACCGCAGCCGAAGCAATGATTGCCGTGCAGACCGTCCTGGAAATATGTTTTTTCTTCTGAGACCAATACACCGACTCCGCTGCACTAACGCTGTATCTTCAACGAGAACTTTTCTGAACACGCTACCAACGAAACCAGTATGACTCAGAACACTACGACGGTCAGCAGTATCGAACGCTCCGCGGCCCGCGCAAGGCTGAAAACAGTGCTGCTCGTCTCGCTCGCATCGCTGTTCGGTCTTTCCGTATGGTTCTCGACGAATGCCATCTCGTCCGCTCTCGAAGTAGAAAAATCGCTCGGCGAGCAGGACGTGGCATGGCTGACCATCGCAGTTCAACTGGGCTTCGTGTTCGGCACGCTGGTCATCGCATTCACCAACCTGGCCGACCTGCTCAATGCCCGCCGACTCTTCATGCTCTCGGCTATCAGCGCAGGACTGCTGAACCTGCTCATCATCCCGCTCGACAGCCTGCCGCTGCTCATCCTTGTCCGCTTTGGCACAGGAGCAGCGCTCGCAGGCGTATATCCACCGGCCATGAAGGTACTTTCAGGCTGGTACAACCGGAACCGCGGCTTTGCCCTCGGCATGATGGTCGGAGCACTCACTGTCGGTTCCGGCTCTCCACACCTGCTGAGGTCAGTGTTCGTCGGCAACTGGCAGGCCGTGATACTGGGAAGTTCATTCCTCGCCTTCGCTGGCGGTCTCATCATGCTGTTGCTCGTGAAAGATGGCCCTTATGAGGTTCCCGCGGCGAAATTCCGCCCGTCCTCGATGCTCAAACTGTTCACAGAACGGGGATTGAGGCTGACATTGGTCGGCTATCTCGGCCACATGTGGGAGCTTTATGCGATGTGGGCGTGGATCGGCGCGTTCATGACCTACATCATCGGAACTCGCCCACTGGTCGGCGATTCGGTCGATCTCGCAAGCGGCCTCACATTCGGCGTGTTCTTCGTCGGTGCGGTGGCAAGCCCATTGGCCGGGGTGCTGGCCGAACGATGGGGACGAACCGTCGTTACCAGCATGGCCATAGTCCTCTCCGGCAGTATGGCACTGATAATAGGCTTCCTGCCGTACGAGCTGTTACCGCTGATACTTGTGGCGGCGATGATCTGGGGTGCTACGGTCATCGCAGACTCGGCGCAGTTCTCGACGGCGATTACCGAGCTGGCGGAACCGGAATACCGCGGCACGATGCTCACATTCCAGACCGGCCTGGGATTCCTGCTGACTGCGGCATCAATCTGGCTTGTCCCTGTCCTGCAGGATGCCACTGGCTGGGGCGTAGCATTCGCGGTGCTGGCGATCGGGCCGGTAATAGGGACACTTGCGATGCTTCGACTGCGTGTGCTCCCGGAAGCAAGAAGACTCGCTGGCGGCAAGGGCTAGAGCAGGTTCGTGACTGGAAATACCTTACGACCTTCTCGTAGCAAAAACATTTGCATAAAAACAGACGGGGCCGCCATATGGCGACCCCGCTGGAGGTTCCCCTTGCAAAAAATCGCAGCGACTACGCCACTCGGTCGAAACCACCGTCGCTGTGGTGGGAGATGAACTGGAGCACCCGTGAGCGGCGGCGGCCACGTTCAGCAATGACACCTTCTGACATCAGGTCGCAGAACCGGCCCTGTCCAGAAGAACCTTCCGGGCAGACAGTTGCCTTCTCGCCGGGGTTCAGCACTACGCCGAACTGACCGCGAGCGGGGATGATTGCTGCCTGAGTAGATGTGTTCTGTACGTTGATAAGTGTCATTTTCTGTAGCTCCCGGATATTGCTCTGCCTGTGATCCGGTTTTCGTCGTTTCTTCCACTGCCCATCGGCCCCGTCTTCGTTAGAAAAACAGTATCGCCTTATTGCCGGCTGCGGCTTCAAGCTAGCTACACAACGCGTTTGTGGGGAAACCGACATGGCTTTGAGCCGACAGGCTCATTCGGGTGAGCCTCCAGGGTCACAGCGCAGTTTGCACGCACCTGCAAAAGGTGGCTCACGGCATGATCCATAGTGGACAGCACTGGCGGGGAAACAACCAACCGCATGGCGGCTTGTACGGGGTTTTACCGCCTGTGTGAGCCAGTCGGATAAACCGTTATCGCAGCTTATCGCGCGGCAGCGGCACGGCCACGACGACGACGCCCCCTGCCTCTACCGTTACTGCTCTTGCCGATACCGTTTTTCAGGTTCTTCGGCCGCTCTGGCAGAACGCCATCGTCTACTTCAGTGACTTTGACTTTCCGACTGGGCTTCAGGTTTTTGCCGCCGGTGAACCCGGGCGCAGACTTGTCTGGTTTGATACCGGGAATAGCCTTGAGATATTTGCCAGTGGCAGATGCCTTTACCGTGGCCAGGAACTCCGGTGTGCCCTCTGCCACAACCTCGCCACCGCGATCGCCCGCAAACGGCCCCAGGTCAATCAACCAGTCGGCGTTTTTAATCAGATCCATGTGGTGCTCAATCAGCAGCACAGTGTTCCCCGCATCCACGAGTCGATGCAGGACGGTCATCAGCTTGTTCGCATCATCGAACGAAAGCCCGGTCGTAGGCTCATCCAGCACATAGAACGTCTGCCCTGTAGACCTCCGAGATAGTTCCGAGGCCAGTTTGATTCGCTGCGCCTCACCACCTGAAAGCGTGGTCGCAGGCTGTCCAAGTCGAATGTAGCCAAGACCAACATCACGCAGCGTCTTGAGCTTGTTGGCGATCGACGGCACATTCTCGAACAGGTTCGCCGCTTCCGAAACCGTCATGTTCAGCACGTCGGATATCGACTGCCCTTTGAACTTGATCTCAAGTGCCTCACGGTTGTACCGAGCACCACGGCAGATCTCGCAAGGCACGGTGACATCCGGCAGGAACTGCATCTCAATCTGCACATAACCGGCACCGGCACATGACTCGCAGCGGCCGCCCTTCACATTGAACGAGAACCGCCCCGGCTTGTAACCGCGGGCACGCGCTTCGGGCATCGTCGCAAACAGGTCACGAATCGGCCCAAACACACCGGTGTACGTCGCCGGGTTGGAGCGAGGCGTGCGCCCAATTGGTGACTGGTCAATGTCAATCATCTTGTCGATGTGCTCAAGACCCTCGATTGCGTCGTGGGCACCCGGTCGGTCTTTCGACCGGTAAAAATGCTGAGAGAGCCGCTTGGAAAGAATCTCGTTGACGAGAGTGCTCTTCCCAGAGCCGGAAACTCCGGTCACGCACACCAGCGCGCCCAGCGGGATAGACACAGAGACATCCTTCAGGTTGTTCTCACGCGCCCCGATGACATTCAGAACCTGCCCGTTGCCCTTGCGCCGTGTATCGGGAATCGTGATGGCCTTGCGACCGCTCAAGTAAGCACCAGTGACGGACGCCTCGCTCTTTTCGATAACGCCGATCACACCCTGTGCGATGACATGCCCCCCGAACTCGCCCGCGCCGGGGCCGAGATCAAGGATGTGGTCTGCGGCGCGCATGACAGCTTCGTCATGCTCAACGATCAGCACGGTGTTTCCAACATCCCGCAATCGCTTCAACGTCTCTATCAGCAGGTCATTGTCAGCCGGATGCAGCCCAACCGATGGCTCGTCGCAGACATACAGAACGCCCATCAGTCCTGAGCCGATCTGCGTCGCGAGCCGTATCCGCTGCCCCTCACCACCGGACAGCGTCCCGGCTGACCGGTCAAGCGTCAGATAGTCGAGTCCAACCCGCTCCAGGAAACCAAGCCGAGCCTCAATTTCCTTCATAATCTGTGCAGCAATCGCTGACTCGCGTTCATTGAGTGGCTCTTTGGCCGGTTCCGGTTCACTGCGATCCGCCGATTTCGGCCAGATTCCCGTCCGGCAGGCTTCAGTCCACTGCAACGCCCGCTCAACAGATTGTCGAGTAACGTCCATGATGCTCATGCCGAGCACGGTCACAGCCAGCGCCTCAGGTTTCAGGCGATCACCTTTGCACGTGGCGCACGGGCGCTGGGACATGTATCGGCTTATGTCTTCCCGAACAGCCTCGGATTCGGTGTCGGCGAAACGTCGCTCCATAGACGGAATCACACCGTCGAACGCCGTTGACCAGCGGTACACGCGCCCTTTCTGCGTGGTGTGCGCAACCGGGACTTTCTGGCCACCGCTGCCATAGAGAATGATCTTCAGATGGTCTGCGTCCATATCACGCACCGGCGTGTCCATCGAAAACCCGTAGTTTTCCGCAATGGACTCCAGCATCGACGCGTACCACGGCGAGTTGGCACCTGCCGACGCCCACGGGACAATCGCCCCGCCATTCAGGCTGAGTGACTTGTCCTGTATGACGAGATCAGGGTCAACTTCAAGCCGGAATCCCAGGCCGGTGCAGGTTGGGCACGCGCCGTACGGCGTGTTGAATGAGAAATTCCTCGGTTCAAGCTCAGCGATGCTGATATCGCAGTGGACGCACGCGAATTTTTCCGAGTAGACGATGTCGCGGTCTTTCACACCATCCCTGCCGAGCACCGTGACCAGCATCGTGCCATTGCCGAGTTTCAGCGCGGCTTCGACAGATTCCGTGAGCCGTCCGGTCTCTGTTTCCGGCCGGACAATCAAGCGGTCAACAACAATCTGGATATCGTGCCACTTGTTCTTACTCAGCTTTATCTCGTCCGCAAGGTCAAGCACCTCACCGTCAACGCGCACACGGACAAATCCGTCTCGACGCGCCGACTCAAGAATCGCCACATGTTCGCCCTTCATGTGGGTAACCATAGGCGCAAGTACCAGGATGCGGCTGTCGGCCTCAAGCCTGAGCACAGAGTCCGTTATCTGCTGCACCGTCTGCCGCTGAACGGGCCTGCCACAGTTGTGGCAGTGCGGACGGCCCGCCCGTGAGAACAGGAGGCGCAGATAGTCGTATATCTCGGTCACCGTACCGACAGTCGAACGCGGGTTACGCGACACGCCCTTCTGGTCAATCGAGATCGAAGGGCTGAGACCCTCGATGTGGTCAACGTCCGGCTTCTCCATACGGCCGAGGAACTGCCTGGCATATGCAGACAACGACTCCACGTATCGCCGTTGGCCTTCTGCATAGATGGTGTCGAAGGCCAAACTGCTCTTGCCAGATCCTGAGACACCGGTGATGACAACTAATTTGTCGCGCGGTATCTCCACGCTCACATTCTTCAGGTTGTGTTCGCGTGCGCCGACGATGCGGATGGCTGAATCGGACATATCTACCTTGATTGCCGCACAGAGTTCTGCGAGGCGTTAGTGCAGGAGGGAGTTACATGCAGTGCATTTGGAACCAGTGAAATGCCCACTCGATGAATTCTAACAACCGCAGCAAGTTTCCACAGGAGACGCGGCACTGGCCTGTCGGAACCTCATCCCATATTCACAATCATCATGATTCGTAACGGACAAAGGGCAATACTATTGAATCAGGAGATATCTGTTCAGTACGGCCGTGCTCCTGTCTTTTAGGTGCAGCCGATGCACTGTGCAGGCTCTGAACTGGGGGAGTGAACCATGACGGAAAAAATACTCGTGCCGCTGGACGGATCTTCGTACGCCGAACAGGTGGTCCCATTCGTCGCAGAAGTGGCAAAAGCCGGCAAGATGGAAGTTGTACTGCTTACGGTGGTTGATCCAGCAAACCTAGACGTCACGGAAACTGCAGGAGAAGGGGAACTTTCGCCCAGCGACATCGGAACCGGGGACGGAACCGGAATGAATCTCCGTGGTGAAGGCTCAGGTGGCCTGACAGGAATGGTCTGGGTAGCCCCAATCGGGTCTCCAAAAGAATTGTCCCCATCAGAAGGCAGGGCGCTTGAAGACGCGAACCACAAATCCAAGCAGTATCTTGCGCGCGTTGAACCGAAACTGGAATCCGCCGGGGTCAGGACAGAAACGTTAATAGGTTTTGGCAACCCGGACGTGCAGATCGCAGAAGAAGCGATGAAATCTGGTGCCACCATGATCGCAATGTCAGCGCGGTCCAGGCACTTCTGGCAACAGGGAGCTCTCGGGACAACCACTGATCGGGTTGTCGCCGCATCCCCAATGCCGGTAATCGTGTTCAAGCCGATGGAAGGTTTGTCCAAGGCAATCTCGGTAAAACCTGACACCGTCGTAATCCCGCTTGATGGAGCTGAAGAGTCTGAAGCCGTGATAAAGCCCGGCGTTGCCTTTGCGAAAGCAATGGGAGCGAAAGTGGCTCTCATTCACGTTCTCAGAAGTGACAACGCCCGGAAAAGACAACATGCCGAACGCTACTTGGATAAACTCAAGGCTAAACTCGGAACAATGGTGGCGACACGCGTCACGGTTGGCGATGTTGACGAAGAGGTCATCCTCTACGCCGACGAGTTCAGCCACCCGGTAATCGCCGTAACTGAGCACGGCGGAATCAGCATCGGACGCTGGATACGCGGATCAACCGCTGACAAGATCATTCGCAACGGTGGTTACCCGGTGATGGTCGTACCGCCCACGAAGTAACTACTCGTGACGCTTGGCCGAGGTGAACAACGGCATCCTGTCATTGCTGTATGCTCCCGCGACTGAAATCTACTCCCCGCCGTCAACACCGGCGGTGAACGCAGAAAAATGTCGCCACGGAGCACACAGCAATGAAGTATCGAAAACTGGGCCAGACCGGGCTCGAAATCTCCGAGGTCATCTTTGGAGGCGGAGCCGTCGGTGGAATCCTCATCAATGCCGATGACAACACGCGACGTGCCGCGATCCGGGAATCGCTCGACGGTGGCATCAACTGGATCGATTCCGCTGCTTCGTACGGCAACGGCAAATCTGAGGCAGCGCTTGGCTGGCTTCTGAAAGAGTTGCCCGAAAACGAACGGCCGTACGTCTCCACCAAGACCGCGGTAGACCGCAACACAGGCGACTATGCAGGACAGGTCGAAAAAGCGATCACCGCCAGCCTGGATCGCATACAGATGAGTAGCGTTGACCTGTATCAACTTCACAACCGGCTCGCAGTTGATGCAGCGAACGTCCCCAATTCGCTAACTCCTGACGACATTTTGAAGCCCGGCGGCGTAGCAGACGCGTTCCAGGCGCTTGTCGATAAAGGCCTCACGCGCCACATCGGATTTACCTGCACGGGCGAAGCCGAGGCGATGCATAAGGTGATGGCATCAGGCCGATTCGAGACGGCCCAGGTCTACTACAACCTGCTGAATCCCAGCGCGGGACGTGATATGCCGCCGAGCTGGAACGCATACGACCAGCAGAACATCATCGCCGCGGCTGAAAAGCACGGGGTTGGCGTGATGGTGATCCGCGTCTTCGCAGCGGGGATAATCGCCACGGACGCTCGCACAGGTAAGGAGGGAGGAGTAGTCCTCCAAGGAGACGTCGCCTCAGACGAAGTGCGTATGCAGGCCGTTGTCCCTCTATTAACTCCAGATCTAGGGGCACGGTCGCAGGTCGCAATTCGCTACGCTCTTCGCAACAGCGGAGTCTCAGGAGTCGTGGTCGGCCTCGCCGAACTGGATCACCTGCGACTGTCTGTCGAAGCCGCCATGATGGGGCCGCTGCCTGCTGACGCGCTGGCAAAGCTAGACAAACTGGCAGATGCCAATTTCGGAATGTAGGTGTAGCGACAACGTCCGGCGACGTCCCCTGCCACGGTTTGTTACCCTGCGCCCGCGTGGCACAAATCCCATACCCAAAGAAACAGGTAAAAAATGGCAAACGGAAGAATCAAGGCAGAGATCACATACTGCGTTGGTTGAAGCTACCACGGAGTGGCCCTCTGGATGGGGGGCGAGATCTACGCCGCTGGCGGCAACAATATTGAACTGACGCTGACACCGGGTGAAAGTGGAACGTTCATCGTGAACCTGGAGGGCGAGACGGTGTTCGACAAGGCATCGCTCGGTAGATACCCGGATCTGAACGACGCCAAGGCAATCAAGGCGACGATACTGAACCAGATCGCTGGTGCGAAGGCCTAGCTCCTGCGGTTTGGCAAGACTTCCTTGTTGAGCACGTTGATCGGTGTGCCGCTTTGCCATGCCGCAACATTCTTTATCGACTCCACGAAGAAGTTACGCAACGTCGCGCCTGTCGAATAGCCCAGGTGCGGCGCCAATAGCACGTTGTCGAGCGACAAAAGCGGGTGATTCACTGGAAGCGGCTCGACGTCGTACACATCGAGCGCCGCGCCTGCGATTTTTTTCATCGTCAGAGCGTCTATCAGCGCCTGTTCCTTCACGATAGGCCCGCGCGACGTGTTCACCAGATACGCGCTCGGCTTCATCAGCCCGAACTCACGCTCAGTCACCCAGCCACGGCTCATGTCCGTCAGCGGCACGTGAATCGAAAGCACATCTGAGCGAGAGAAAAGCTCGTCCCACTGCACGTACTCCACGTTGTTCGTTGCCGCACGCTTCGCATCCAGCGTTGGCCCCCATGCGATCACGTCCATGTCGAAAAAGTTTCCGAACTGCGAAACCCGCGTGCCGAGCCTGCCCATGCCGAGAATTCCGAGAGTCTTGCCGCCGAGGCCTTCAGCAACGCGCGTCTGCCACTTCCCGGAGCGCATCTGCTTATCCTCCCACGCTAAATGGCGCGTGACCCCGAGTATCAACGCCCAGGCCAGCTCTGCGGTCGCATTACCGCGTGCAGGCCCGCCACCGGTGATGCACACAACGATGCCAAGCTCGGTCGCCGCGTCCATGTCGACATTCGCCTGTCTGCCGCCGGTTCCCGCGATCAACTTAAGGTTCGGCAGGCGTTCCAGCACCGCACGCGGAAAGAACGTCCGCTCCCGCGTCGTCACAAGCACGTCATACGGTTCAAGCCGTGCAACAACCGCGTTCTGGTCGAGCAGCGTGTCATGAAAAAAGTCGATATCCGCATCATTCAGCGAGTTCCAGTCCGCGGCGTCCGCAGCAAACTCCCAGTAGTCGTCCAGCACGGCTATCTTGACCATAACCAACACCTCCGTACGGCGTACGATTTCAACCGCGAACATCAGCTAACCGGCGATCATTGACCGCTATGCTCTCGGCAATAACCTACTTTAGCCCCAGGGGCCTTCATGCGATTCCGGAAAGGTTATGCTCCATTCGCCCCTTAATCGGTTCACTCGCATCTGCAAAATCGAATGTCTGCCCGGTGATCTTCTCGTAAAGGTAGATGTATGGCCTTGACAGTTCGCTCACAAGATCGTCCGGTGCTGGTGGCAGGACCGCATCCTTATAAGGGTCGCAGTTCTCTCGGAACCACAAGCGGAGGAACTCCTTGTCGACGTTATCGGGCTCCTGTCCCTCCCGCATACGCCGCTCATATGTGTCAGCGATCCAGTAGCGACTGGAGTCGGGGGTGTGTATCTCATCTATCAAACAGATATCACCGTTCTCGTCACAACCCATCTCGTACTTAGTGTCTACGAGGATCAGGCCGTGCTCGGCCGCTTTCGCCTGACCAAACGCGAACAATTCCTGAGCGAAGCGGCTACATTGTTCCCAGTCATCAGCCGCCATCCAGTTCTCGGAAACGATCTCGTCAGGGCTGATCGGACGGTCGTGCTCCCCCTTGGTTGTCGGCGTCAGGATATTCGCCGGGAGTTTCTGATTCTTGACAAGACCGTCAGGAATATCGTTCCCGCAGTATTGACGCAGGCCATCCTGGTATACGGTCCACAGGGATGTGCCAGTGGTTCCTGTGATGTATCCGCGCACCACGAACTCAATCGGGAAGACGATGCATTTTCTGGCGATCGTGACGTTCGGGTCTGGGATGGACAGAACGTGATTAGGCACGATATGTCGGGTCTGCTCAAACCACCAGGCGCTCGTCATGTTCAGCACCTGCCCTTTGAAGGGGATAGTCGCCAGCACCCGGTCGAACGCGCTCTGTCGATCGGTGGTGACAAGCACCAGGCGATCTCCGAGATCGTATCGGTCCCGCACTTTTTCAACGAACTTCTCACCTATCGAAAGATTCGTCTCGGTGAGGCAGTTTCCAAGTTGCTGGCGTATTCGGTCCGTGTAAGCTTCCGGTGTGTAGATAGCATTCACCATAACCAACACCCCCGTACGGCGTACGATTTCATCTCAACAAACCGCTATTCAGCGATCATTGACTTCAGCTTCTTCTCGTTCAGCGTCAGCCCGATTCCAGGCCTGTCCGGAAGCTGCATGTGGCCTTTTTCGAGCAGCACCGGCTCCTCGAAAAGCTCGTTCAACTCCGGCCGCTCGCCGGAAAACTCGTGCGGGCGGTTCGACTGCGGTGACGTTGCGCACACGTGCAGGCTTGCGAGCGTGCCAAGTGTCGGCTGCGTCTGGTGCGGCAGCGTCGACTTGTTAAAAGTCTCAGCCAGCGTCACGATTCGCTTCATCTCGGTGGTACCGGAGCACTTAACCACGTCCGGCTGCACCAGGTCCGGCTGCCCCTGCAATATCAGGTCTTTTATCTGCCAGCGCGTGTACTCGTGCTCACCTGCCGAACCCGGCACATCCAGCGCATCGGCAACCTTGCGTATGCCCTCGTAGTCGTACTGCGCAACCGGTTCCTCGAAGTGGTAGATGTTCATCTGCTCGAACAGCCTGCCCTGCCGAATCGCCGTCGAAACCGAATACCCGTTATTTGCATCGAAACTCAGCGGGGTCGAGTCCGGCAAGAACTCACGGCAAAGCTGGAACATCCGCAGGTCTTTTTCCGGGTTGGCGTCCTGGTTGTACGGCCCCCAGTCCATGCGAATCTTGATCGCTGTATAACCCTCTTCGTGCGCCTGCTGCACCTTCTCGAGCATCTCCTCGGCAGCCAGCGGACCGCCGCCTCCGATGCTCTTGTACATCCGGAATTTGGTTCTAGCCGCACCACCAAGCAACTGGTAAACCGGCATCCCGGTCGCCTTGCCGCGTATGTCCCACAGCGCAATGTCCACGCCGGAGATGCACGAAGGCTGCGTGCCCATCACGCCCAGCTTGTACGTGCGCAGGAACATGTCGTTCCAGAGCTGCTCAATGTCCAGCGGGTTCTTGCCGACGATGATTGGCTTGAGCGCGTTCTCCACGAAGTGGCACATGACGCTGATGTTCATCGGCGAACATTCGCCAATGCCCTCGATGCCCTCGTCGGTAAACACACGCACAAGCGCGGTCCGTGTCTTGAGCGGATAAGCCTTAACGTCCGTAATCTTCATTTTTTGTCCTGTCCGGTGAACTCCAAGACCGTTTGCCGGGGCGCTGCTTGCCGCGGTCATCCCGGTCCCCACTATCCGTCATCCCGAACGAAGCGGAGGGTCTAACCCCAAGTGCGGCCTTACTCGTCACTTCCTGAAGAAATCAAGCTGGCGGCAGTACACCAACAAGATTCCTCGACTCCGCTCGGAATGACAGTGTGCGCCTACGAGAAATCAGCGTTATTCCGGCCGCATCTCCTTGAAGATCCAGCCCTCTTTGCGTGGCTCGCCAATCGCCTGCAAGACAGCCGTGATGTAGCCGTAGCAGAAGGCGAACGCCGTGCCTGACGGGTCGCGGGAGTCGATAGTCGGCACATGGTCGGGCATGAGCATGTACTTGTAGCCGACTTCCTGGTACGTCTTCGCCGCCTTCACCATGTCCACCGCGCCCTCGTCCGGGAACGATTCCATGAAGTTCAGCTTGCCGCCGCGGATGTTGCGGAAATGCACGTTGAAAATCTTCTCCCGTGAGCCGAACCAGCGGATCACGTCGTAAATCTCCTCGCCGGGGTCGTCCAGCATCTCGGAGACCGT
>JAURLM010000094.1 GCA_030831265.1 Chloroflexota bacterium | reverse complement strand
CTACGCCTAGAACGGGTACGCCGGTGCGTTCGGCGATCATCTGCGGTAATGGGTCGAGCAGGGAGCGGTCACCACGGAACTTGTTGATTACCAGCCCGCGTACTAATGCTCTTTCGTCCGGGCGCAGCAACTCCAACGTGCCGAGCAGCGATGCGAACACGCCACCGCGGTCAATGTCCGCAGCAAGCAGGACTGGTGACTTGCAGTGGAGCGCAACCTCCATGTTCACAATGTCACGATCCCGCAAGTTCACCTCGGCCGGGGAGCCTGCGCCTTCAATGCACACCACGTCATACTGCGACGTCAGCCTGTCCAGTGCCGAAGTGACCTCAGTCCACAACTGGTTCCGGCCCTCGTAATACCCGCGTGCCTTGAAACTGCCCGCCGACCTGCCGTTGAGAATCACCTGAGACCTGCCATCGCCTTCAGGTTTGAGCAATATCGGGTTCATGTCCGAAGATGGCTCGATGCCTGCCGCTGCTGCCTGCACTGCCTGTGAGCGGCCAAGTTCCAGGGCATCCAGTGTGACGAAGGCATTGTTCGACATGTTCTGAGCCTTGAACGGGGCAACGCGTAGGCCATCTTGCAGGAATATCCGGCACAGGGCGGTCACGAGCGTGCTCTTACCGACCGATGATCCGGTTCCCTGCACCATGATGGTTGATGCCGTCATGCCAAACCCTTGAGCCTGCTCAATATTCCACACCCTTCTGGGCTGTGATTCCTTGCTCTGCGTACGGGTGCTTGATCGGGCGCATCTCGGTTACAAGATCCGCAAATTCGACCAGTTCCTGCGGTGCGTTCCTGCCCGTAAGCACAACATGCATCATGGGCTCCCGGCGACCAAGCACGTCGATCACGTCAGACACCTCTATCCAGCCGTATCGCAGAGGGTATGTGATCTCATCCAGGACCAGCACGTCGTAGTTTCTAGAGAGGATCATCTCAGATGCGACTTTCCAACCATGCCGTGCCTTCTCAGCATCGACATCCAGGTTATGAGAAGTCCATGTGAAGCCACGGCCTGCCGGGATGACCTCCACGCCCATCTTCTCGAACGCCATGTGCTCGCCGAACTTGCTGGTGTCTCCCTTGATGAATTGGACGGCTGCAACCCTCATACCACGGCCCCATGCGCGAAGCATCATTCCAAACGCGGCAGTGCTTTTGCCTTTACCTTCACCAGTATTGATGATTACAAGACCTTTGTGCTTTTTGCCTTGAACCGAGTCAACCATGAGACGCTCCTGAGTATTCCGTGGTCTGGTCAATCCTACTGGCTTTAAAGCGAACTTGTTGCCCCGACATCCAGTTCAAAGCGGGGCAGATTTGCACGCATTGATAACCCACCGTCATGGTCGTCGCTGCTATGTTTATTCTGTTTGCACACACGCCACAATCAACTGGCGAAAGTCCGGAACCCGTATGGGAGTTGGGGGAGAGATGCACGAGCCGATCATCAGTGCCGAGGGATTGGTCAAGACATATCGTTCTCGAGACGTCGTCGTTGAAGCACTCCGAGGAATAGACCTCGAGGTTACTGCCGGTGAAATGGTCGCCATTATGGGCCCCAGCGGTTCCGGCAAGACCACGTTGCTCAACTGCCTGTCTGGCCTGGACGGCATTGATGCCGGTGATATTAAGATCAACTCCCGTTCCCTGAGTGGAATGTCTGACAACACCTTGAGTGACTACCGGGCCAAATTCATGGGTTTCGTGTTTCAGTCATTCAACCTCCTGCCGGTTTTGAGCGCACGTGAGAATGTCGAATTGCCACTGGTTCTCACAGGTGTCAGCAGCGGTAAAGCCCGTACCATCGCAATGGAGAAACTGGCGCAGGTCGGCCTGGCTGAACGTGCGAACCACACTCCTGCGGAACTTTCCGGTGGACAGGCGCAACGCGTCGCCATCGCCCGCGCCCTTGCGAATGACCCGGCAATCGTCTGGGCAGATGAACCAACTGGAAACCTGGACTCCGAAAACAGCGCAGAGATCATGCACCTGCTCAAGCGGATGAACCGGGAGCATGGGCAGACATTCGTAATAGTTACCCACAGCCTGGAGATTGGCGAACAGGCTGACCGGATCGTCGTCATGCGTGATGGACTGATCGAAAGCGAGCGCGCCGGAGCTGGCGTGACAGTCCAATGAAAGAGTTCTTCGGCGCAGATATGCTGGTTCTGTCCGGCGTGCTGGCGGCGATGCTCATCATCGTCCTGGTCGTCGTTGTGTTCCTTGGATTGCGTAACCGGATACTTGTAAAACTCGCTATCCGAAATATCCCTCGTCGCCCAGCTCAGACAACACTAATCGTCGTCGGGCTGATGCTGTCGACCACGATAATTTCCGCTTCGCTTGCCATCGGTGACACGGTCACTGGCTCAATTCGTGGTGTCGTGCTCGACGGACTGGGTTACACGGATATCCGCGTTCGCGCACCGATAAACCCCGGTGATGCCCTCTCTGACAATTACCTCGATGCCAGCGCTCTGCAGTCTGTCCTCGATCAAACGAGCGGAGACAGCCGCATCGACGGCGTGCTGCCTCAGATACGGGAAACTCTCCCAGTCCTGAATCAGGACAGCAATCTAACCGAAGCCCGGATGCAGGAGGCCGGTCTTGACGTTTCCCGCGGCCTGGGATTCGGCGACATAACGTCCATTTCCGGCGAAAAGATAGCCCTGTCTTCCCTGGCATCAGGTGAAGTTCTCCTCAATGAGAGTGCCGCGAATGAGATCGATGCGAATGCAGGCGACACGCTGACAGTGGTTACGCCTACTGGCCGCCAGGATTTCACTCTTCGTGCTGTTGTCCGAAACGGTGACCTTGCCGCAAATGACCGCAGGCTGCTCATGTCTCTCACGGACATGCAGCGGGTGATGGAACGTGAAGGGCAGGTCAATCGGATTGATATTTCACTTACCGGCGGGCGTGAAGGCCCTGCTGCGGATTCTAAAGCCGTTGCGGATTATCTCCGTATCGCTTTTACCGATGCCGTGATTGCCGGGCAACTGCACGACGCATTGAACCGACCTGACATCATCGCTGCAATAAAGGCGCGTATTGCTGAAAACCCCGGCAACACGATCACCGGTGATACGAAGAAAGACCTTAACGATCTAGTTTCAGAGTTGGAGTCAGGTACTCGCGGTAGCGACCGCTTCCGCGCCCTTGTTGCGAACAACCAGGTGGTGGGACAGGTGCTGGCCGCTGTTGAATCAGCGGGCCTGACCGATCAACTCCTTCCGCTATCTCGGCAGTACGTGCAGGTCGTGGTACTTGGAGTCGATGAGTTAAAGCAGGATGGTCTGCGACTCGCTGCGCTGATTGGCAGTGTGTTCGTCACCTTCTTCACGATCTTCGGCTCGTTCTCAATTATCGTCGGACTCCTGTTGATCTTCCTGGTCTTTGTGATGCTTGCCGCAGAACGTTCCAACGAGATGGGCATCGCTCGCGCAGTCGGCACCAAGCGCCGTCACCTTGTCCAGATGTTCACATTTGAAGGGGTTGCGTATTCCATCGGGGCCGCAATTGTCGGAACTATCGCAGGAATTGCAGCGTCGCGGTTGCTTGTTGTGCTGCTGGTGAGCGCAGTTGGTACCGGGGGAGAGCAGGACGGATTCACGATCAGCTTTTCAGTCACTGCGACCTCGGTTGTAGCCGGTTTCTCTCTTGGCTTGCTACTCACGCTTGCGACGGTGGGGATTTCTGCTTACAGGGTCAGCAAGCTGAACATCGTGGTTGCCATCAGGGGCCTTCCGGCGGAGTTTCAGCCGTCTGAAGTATTGCCGCTGGTACGCCGGTTCCAGAACCTGGGCATAGCGCTGATATCTCCTGTCTGGCAGGTCTACCGAATCGTCACATTCTTCAAACCTGACCGGAGCATCGTCAAAGACATCTTGTTCCTTCTGATCTATTTGATCGTGCCGGTATGGGTGGGACGAATTATTTTCAGTCTGTGGCACCTTGTCAGCCCGTATTTCGGCACAGGAATTCCGCAGATAGTGTTTGGTCTTCTAGTCGCCATATCTGGGATCAACATTTCAAATGCTTTCCTGTTCATGATGGGAGCGAGTTTGTCCCTCGTTGGAATAGGGCAGATTGCCCGGTGGTGGACATACCGCTCAGGAATGCGTCGCTCTCTCGCTGACCGAATAGGATTTTCCTTGATGGGTCTGATGGTGCTGGGATTCTGGGCATTGCCGTTTGATGCTCTCGACTGGCTGACCGGTGAACTGGGCGGCGGAATTGAGATGTTTGTGCTGTCCGGTGTCTGGATGGTTGCATCAGCCGTTTGGGTGCTGATGTACAACGCAGACCTGATTGCCTACGTTGTGCAGTCAACTTTCGGGCGTAACCGCACACTGGGGCCAATTCTCAAGCCGGCCATCGCCTACCCAACCTCATCACGCTTCCGTACGGGGTTGACCGTGGCCATGTTCGCATTGGTCATCTTCACGATGATGGTCTTTTCCATCCTCAACAACGCCGGTTCAGATATTGTTGACACGCCGTACAAGGCAAATGGTGGTTTCGACGTTCGAGCCGAGACGTCCGCGGATCTACCCATCACGGATCTTCGTGCTGCTATCGCTGCGTCACCGACCTTGAACCCTGCGGACTTCAGCGTGATTGCTGCCAATACGGACCTGCCGGCGCAGGTGCGCCAGGTTGACGCCAGTGAACTCAGGTTCCTCGGTGCACCGGTGCGCGGTGTTGACGAGAATTATCTTCGTACAACCGAATTCGAACTATCCCACTATGACCCGTCGTATTTGCCTGCGGGAATTGATGTGACAGACCGCCGGGCAGTAGCGAGAGCAATCTGGGACCGGCTGGCTGCTGATCCGACTCTTGCCGTGGTTTCCAATACGCTGCTGGCTGTCCCGGCAGGTGGTGGTGGTCCAGCGGGTTTTGGTGGCGGAGGGTTCAGGGTGGAGGGTATTGTGAGGGTTGAGGGTACGGGGATCGTGAGGGTTCAGGGTTGAGGGT
>JAURLM010000093.1 GCA_030831265.1 Chloroflexota bacterium | reverse complement strand
CGTGTTTGCTGGATTCTGCGACGGCAGCCGGGTTGGGGTCGAACGCCGTAACGCTGTGACCGTCTTTCAGGAGACGCCTGACCATGTTGCCGCCCATGCGTCCCAGTCCAACCATTCCAATATGCATGCTCAAGGCTCCCGGGTTCAAATCACTGCTGACAATCACGGTGACGACTCTTGCCGCACCGCACTTTTGTTCGATAGAGAATGACTACAAGAGGGTATCAGTGTGCAGACGTGATGCGTCGCTTTACTGTGTCTTGCAGGTCAGCGGGATTCCACACGATCCACTTTGGGTCGAGGGCTGTCTGCGACTTGAGCGCGGATGATGAAAACGATGTCGCAACGCACAGCCAGCGTGCGCCGGATGCTGCTGCCGCTGCTGCTCCAGTAGGTGAATCTTCGATTATCAGCGTCTCAGCCGGGGTAACCCGCAAACGCTCCATTGCATGCAGGAATGCGTCCGGCGCGGGTTTGGGATTTTGGACATGATTCACACCGATGACAGTCTCTACAATCTCAGATAGGCCAAGTGCGCGCAGTACACGTTCTGCCTCGTCCGAGTAGGACATAGTTGCGACGGCTATCTTCAAATCTTCAGCATGAGCTGTACGAGCAAGGTCAATGTTGTGGCTGTAGGCAAGCCCGCACAGGGTTTCGCCAGTGCCGAACTGTTCCCGGTACAGGGACATACGCGCTCTGTGCAGGGCAGTGCGCGGTGATTCACCTGGCTGTATATCGAGTTTCGATTCAAGCTGGAAGTGGGCAATCATGGCATCGCAGATATTCAAGTCTGTCGCGCCAACCTTTGATTGGTAGAGCTCAATCGCTGCCTGCTCAGGAGTCGCCTTGCCGGCAAGTTTCCCCACCAGTGCGGCGTAAGCCTCCGCCTTCAGGTGTTCCGTCTCAACCAGCGTGCCGTCAAGATCGAAAACGACCGCGCTGATGCCGCTTGATTCAAACATCAGGAGTTCTACTTTAGAAGAAAGGTAGCTACTACTTCAGCCACTGGTTCGCCCAGCCCAGCCCCTGGGTCGTACCGTTCTTTGGTCGGTACTCGCACCCAACCCAGCCACGGTAACCAATCTCATCAAGATATGGCAGCAGGTAGTTGTAGTTGATCTCGCCGGTACCCGGTTCGTTGCGCCCGGGAGTATCAGCAAGTTGGATGTGTGCGATCTGGTTGAGGTTTTCCTTCACCGTTGGGGCGAGGTCACCTTCCATGATCTGCATGTGGTAGAAGTCGTACTGGATGTGCAGGTTGGAATGCCCTGCATCCTCAATCAGCTTACGAGTCTGCTTCGTGGTGTGAATGAAGAAACCGGGCTGATCGCGCGTGTTGATCGCCTCGATCAGCGCCTTCACGCCAACTGCTTCAAGCTCAGTTGCGACATGCCGCAGGTTGCTGACCAGCGTTGCGTACGCTTCGTCAGCTCCCAGGCCGTCCGGAAGCGGGCCAACTCCCACGTTAACGCCTATGCAACCGAGTGCCTTTGCGTATTCGACACCTTGTGCGACGCGTTCTTTGTAGAGATCAGTCCTGTCCGGTCGCAACGGTATGTTTCCGTGGCCGGTGTCCGGGTCATTCATCGGCATATTGATGATGACGTGCTGCAGTTTGTTGCGCTCAAGACGCTCGACAATCTGCTCAACAGGAATGGAATACGGACTCTGCAACTCCACGCCCTTGAAACCTGCTTTAGCGGCAGCATCGTATCGGTCGAGCACATCGTGCTCGTTGAACATGAACTGCAGGTTGGCTTCAAGTCTTGGCATGGATCAGGCAGGTATCTGTGAAATGGCGACAAGCACCAGCACAATCGAAACGATGAATGCGAGAATCACCGCTGCGGTGGCCATCTGCTACTCCTTGATTACATAGCCAAAGGCATTTCCTGGCCGATGCCAGGATGCCATCTGGGCTGCTCGGAACGGACAACCACGAAAGGATACCCTGCCCAACGCAAGGATGCGACTTTCCGGAAGCCACTTCTACCAGTAAAAACGCTGAGCCCCGGATGTACTTAACTCTTCAGGTATGCCGATGCCCAGCCCAACCCCTTAACCGTGTTGTCCGCCGGGCGGTACTCACAACCAACCCAGCCGTCATAACCAATCTTGTCTATGTGGCTTAGCACGTTGTAGTAGTTGATCTCGCCGGTACCCGGTTCGTTGCGGCCGGGGTTGTCAGCAATCTGGAAGTGACCGATGCTCTTCAAGTTGGCGTCGATTGTCCTTAGCAGATCGCCTTCCATAATCTGCATGTGGTAGACGTCATACTGCAACTTCAGGTTCGCGGGTGACCCTGCTGCGCTTATCAGTGATAGTGCCTGGTTGGTGCGGAACAGGAAGAATCCCGGAGTATCGACCGTGTTGAGCGGCTCCAGCAGCACGTTTATGCCGTGTGGTGCTGCCTGTTCAGCGGCGAACTTCAGGTTTTCGACCAGCGTGTCCTGCAGAACCGCCGGGGCAGTCGTACTCGGTGCAAGTCCCGCCAGCACCGTTAGCCGACGGCACTGCAACTTCTTTGCGTATTCAAGTGCTTTGCCAACACCATCCTGGAACTCGCCCTGCCGCTCTGGTTGAATTGCAATCCCGCGTTCGCCACCTGCGAAGTTACCCGCGGGGAAGTCGAACAGCACCTGTTGCAGGTTGTGTTTGTCCAGTTGCTCGCCAATCGCCTCGGCAGGGAAGTCGTAGGGGAAAAGGTATTCGACTCCCTTGAAGCCTGCGTTTGCGGCGACGCCGAAGCGGTCCATGAACGGTACTTCGTTGAACATCATGGAAAGGTTGGCTGCGAGCTTTGGCATTTTTTCGTCCCGTTTCCTGTGTTGCGGTTGATGACCCGTGGTCAACTGTAATAAATCTGTGGGTAGTGTCTAAAGGTTAACGAACGCAGATGTTAGTTCGCAGCAATATGCCGGTCACAACTAACCGTTTGCGGCCACCACGGAAGGGCGGACCCGTCCAAACTGCGTGGCAGTCTCAAACCCCTTGCCCATCTGTAGCACCGCAAAATCTTTCTGGTAGCCG
>JAURLM010000092.1 GCA_030831265.1 Chloroflexota bacterium | reverse complement strand
GTATTCGGCGGCTTTGCGTAGGTCATCCTGTTGCACCGACTGCTTCTCCTGTTCCGTCCCATGCGCTGCTCGTGCTGGACGTGCGATTCTACTCTGCTTTTTCTGTGTGCCATTCAATGGCTTGATAGCTATGGTTCCGTAATCCGGGTCATGTAACGTCCACAAGGCACATATAATTCGTCGCCTGACTGATTTAGTAAGGTTCACTGCTGCCGCAATGACATCTTGCGGTCTTGTAAAAGTAAATCAATAGAAGTTCACCAGGGAGCACAACGCCTTGTCCATCAAGATTCCCCGCACTGTTATTGCTGAGATGATTTCGCACGCGTTGCGAGATGATCCGGAAGAGTGCTGTGGTTTCTTGCTAGGCAAAGACAACATCGTCACACGTTCACACGCTACCGCGAACGTGGACGCGGAAAAGATTCGTCGCTATTCGATGGACCCACTGGAATACATCCAGGTTCAACAGGATGCCGACGCCAAAAACGAAGACTTCGTTGCAATCTACCACTCCCACACCTTCACGCAGGCGTACCCGTCTGAGACCGACGTGAAGAACGCCGTTGGCTCAGGATTCACAGACCCGTTCTATGTACTTATTAGCCTCGTAGAAAAGACCCGGCCGATTGTCCGCGCATTCAGGATCAACGAAGACAAGACCGTCGAGGAGGTGGTGATAACCACGGACGGGCGTGCCTACCGCGGAGCCAACGGCTGAACGCCTGGTAGAGAACATCGAGAACGAAGTTGCCTGTTTTTCTTGGAATCGATATCGGCTCAACCACTGTCACGGCTGTGGCCATTGACACGGCGTCCAACCAGCTTCTGGATGTCGTAGCGTCGGCTAACAGGGCTGAAGTGACGTCTACTGTTGACCGGGCAAAGGGCCGCTCCGAATGGGATTTTTCTCGTATTGCTCAAACGGCATTCGATGCCGTGCGAAGTCTTGTTGAACGGATAGGTGTCACGAGCGTTGACGGCATTGGCGTGACCGGTCAGCAACAGGGCTGCCAGCTATTCGACGCAGACACGCTCGATGCTGTCGGCTCCCTGGTTAGCTGGCAGGACAGGCGCACCGCTGAATCTGCTGATGGCGGAACGACTATCGATCGGGTTGCGGAACGAGGTGCTGCACATCTAGTTTCCAGTGGACCAAAAGGGTTCGCCGCCAGTGGATGCCCAATTGTTCCCGGATACACGTCGGCAATCTTGTTCTGGTTGCAGCAACGAGGCGAGTTACGACCGGGATTGAAGGCCAGCACTGTTCCTGAGTTCTTCGTCTCTACGGTCACGGGCACAGCCCCGGTTACAGATGCCACAGATGCTGCTGGCTGGGGTGTGTTTGATGTCGTGAATGGCAGGTGGAACGCTGATCTGGTGGATGATCTCGGACTGAATAGCGAAATTTTGCCGGAGGTAGTTTCGTCGTGCACGCTCGCAGGCAAACTGACTCCTTATGCAGCTTCCGCTATGGGCCTGCAACCCGGTATCCCTGTTTCCGTGGCGTCCGGAGATCACCAATGTGCGTTCGCCGGTTCAGTAACCGAGCACGAACGATCAATCGCCATCAACATTGGCACCGGCGGGCAGTCCACAGTGTTCATCCCTGACCAATCGGTGTTGCGGCGCAAAGGGGACTGGCCGGATTATGGCTCTCTCGAACTGCGTCCATACATTCAGGGTGGATACCTTCTTGCGGGTGTTGGTGTCGTGGGTGGCCGCTCTTTCAGAACCGTACGTGACTTTTTTGCCCGAACTGGCAGCGAAGTATTTGACCATGATGGTGAAACCGATGCGATTTACAGCAGGCTTGTTGAGCTTGCCTCTCAGGCCGAGCCCGGCGCAGGAGGAATCGAGTTTCAACCGTTCTTCACTGGCACGCGTATTGAGCCGGGTCGTCGAGGGTCGATTTCCGGGCTGACCCCGGGTAACTTCACCCCTGGCAATGTGGCGATGGCATTGTTTGAAGGAATCTCCCGTCAGCTACACGCCGCGTATGAGGAAGCACAGGAACTCGGTGCACCGACGCGTGATCGACTAATCGGCTCCGGTAACGGTGTTCGCAGAAACCCTGTGCTGCAATCTGCTCTCAGCAGCATGTTCGGCTTGTCGCTCGAACTGACAGCCAGAACAGACGAAGCTGCGACAGGTGCCGCGTTATGTGCGTCTGTCGCAACAGGAAACTACGATTCGATAGCTGCTGCCAGCAAGTCGTTCGTCGAATATGAGAGTCTCTAGCCATTTGGCTTGATGGCGAACTTGATTCCCTTGCCAGCACCGGAATCCTTGATCGCCTGTCCCACCTCGTCCAGCGCATATCGACCTGAGATTACGCCTGACAGATTCAGATCTGAAATCGCTTTTGGTGTGTCACCGAACACGTTCCCGCGCCCGAACGCTCCCTGCAACACGATCTCCTTGTAGTGGAAGTTGTAGAGATCGACCGGTAGCGGCGCTCCCTGCGGGCAGACACCGATCATTAGCACGTCACCGCGCGGGCGCACGATTTCCGCACATTTGGCGACAAGCGGTGCTTTACCAACAGCCTCGGCAGCTATGTGCGCGCCGCGGCCGCCGGTCAGTTCCTTTACAACATCTGCCAGATCGCTTTTGGTGGGGTCGTGCAGCACATCGGCACCCAGTTGCTTCGCAATGTCCCTGCGGGACTCCACGACTTCGGACATCACCGCTGTCTTGACACCGTGTGTCTTCAGGAATGCCAGCGTGAAGAGACCCATGACGCCGCCGCCGATGACTACAGCGACTGCATCTTCTGGAATATCGAGTCGGCTCACACCAGACAGGCAGCAAGAAGCCGGTTCCGTAAGGGCAGCCGTCTCCAGGTCCATATCGTCCGGGATTCGGTGTGCTGACTGCGATGGCAACACCGCCAGTTCCGCGAAGAATCCGCTGCTCTTTACCGCATTTTCGCAACGTGACCATGACCACGTTAGGCAATTTTCACATTTGCCACAGTGGCTCGTCGTGTCCATGGCGACCCGCTCACCGACGCGACTGGTAGGAACACCTTCGCCGACTTCGACGATCTCACCACTCGCTTCGTGGCCGAGGATAGATGGGGCGGTGGCTGGAAAAAGCCCCTGCGTGATATGCACATCAGTTCCGCACACGCCAACAGTGTTCACGCTAACAACCACCTGTCCAGGACCGGGGACTGGATCAGGTACATTGCGCATCTCAAAACGATCTTCGCCAAGCCACGTCATTGCTCTCATAACTTCGATCTCTTTCAGTTTGCTTGTGCCCGTACGGTGCAGTCGTACGGAATAGCATGCGCAAAGGTATGCCGGTAGAATCGGCATCGCAAGTTCCACGCGGCTCGAATCGTGCTGCGTACCCTCACAACCAACGGAGATATCGCCACAGATGGCAAACCCTACTATCCGAGACGTGCGCGTCATACTAACGGAGCCGGACAACATCAGGCTCGTCATAGTCAAGATCGAGACTTCCGAGCCGGGCTTGTACGGTGTCGGCTGTGCCACGTTCACCCAACGACCAAGCACCGTGGTCGCCGCCGTGAATGATTACCTGCGACCGTTTCTGATTGGTCGGGATGTCTCCGATATTGAAGACATCTGGCAGTCTGCCTATGTCTCCTCCTACTGGCGCAACGGTCCGGTACTCAACAATGCCCTGTCGGGAGTCGACCAGGCGCTGTGGGACATCAAGGGCAAGATGGCGAACATGCCGGTTTATGACCTGCTCGGTGGTCGTGCGCGGGAAGCTGCGCCGGTTTATGTCCACACCTCTGGTGACTCATACGAAGAGGTGGGAGACAAGATGCAGGCCTTCATGGAGAAGGGGCATCACCACATTCGAGTGCAGGTTTCTACTCCCGGTTACGCAACCTACGGAAACCGCGGTGCCGCGGCAGGTACAGAAACAGCATCAAACCGTGACGTATCACAGGGACCGATCCCAATCACCTCATGGCTCCGTGATTACGATGACACCAAGTTGTACGCACATCCCGGTGGTGTGTTCGAGCCGAAGCCTTACATGCGATCAGCACTCGGGCTATTTGAGTATGTCCGTAACCGTTTTGGCTACGGCGTAGAGATTCTCCACGATGTGCATGAGCGCATCCCACCGATCCTCGGTGTTTGGTTTGCCAAGGAAGTTGAAAAGTACCAGCTGTTCTTCCTGGAAGACCTGTTCTCCCCGGAGGACAACGACTACTTCCGGTTGGTGCGAGAGCAGTGTGCGACACCGATCGCAATGGGTGAGCTTTACAACTCACCTCACGAGATCATTCCAATGATCAAGGATCGCCTCATCGACTTCATGCGCATGCACATGTCGCAGGTCGGTGGCATCACCCCGGCAAAGAAATTTGCTGCAATGGGTGAACTTTTCAGTGTCCGGACTGCGTGGCATGGCCCCGGTGACACATCGCCGGTAGGTCACGCGGCAAACCTGATGCTTGACCTGAACAACTACAACTTCGGCATCCAGGAAGCAGCTGTGTTTGGTGAGCGAACCAAGGAAGTCTTCCCCGGATGCCCGGAAGTTCGGGATGGCATGATGTGGTCAAACGGCAAGCCTGGTCTCGGCATCGACGTTGACGAGAAACTGGCTGCGAAATACCCGTTCAAGGAGCGTGAGTTTGGCGGCGCATGGGACACTGTCCGTCGAGCCGACGGCAGCATGGTCAAGCCGTAACTTCAAACTGGTGAACCAATGAATTCAAGCGGCAATGGCAGTCCGGCAGCGAACCTTTCATCTGAACAGGTGCAGGTGTCGGACGCCCTTGCCGCCATCGAGACGTACTTTGAAAGAGGCTGGACAGACGGTCTACCAGTGGTCCCGCCCACGCCGGAGGCTGTCAACGGCTTCTTGCAGGCAGCGCACCTGGAGCCTGACCGGATACTCGGCGTCGAAAGCACAAAGGGCGCGGTAATCACTGCCGAAAAGGCTGCGATCAATGCCGTGATGGCGGGTTGTCGGCCTGAATACATGCCGGTCGTTGCTGCTGCGGTAGAGGCCATAACTGAAGACCAGTTCAACCTGCATGGCATCACCGTATCCACGATGGGCGCAGGAATCCTGCTCGTCATCAACGGGCCAATAGCACAGCAACTTGGCATCAACTCCGCTGAATCCGTGTTCGGGCCGGGCAACCGGGCGAATGCGACCATCGGCAGGGCGGTTCGGTTGATCGTTACAAACGTGATAGGCACCCGTGCTGGAGAATTGGACAAGGCTACGCTCGGCCACCCGGGTAAATACAGCTGGTGCATCGCTGAAAAGCAGATCCGGTTGCCGTGGGAACCGCTGCACGTCGCACGCGGGTTTTCCGCAGAAGACAGCGCAGTCACCACATTTGCCGGACTGAGCGGGATACAGGTCGGTGAGCACGAAGCCAACACGCCCGAAGGCATCCTGGACTCGTTTGTCGGTCGACTCTACGCGGTCGGGCAGGGCATGAAGGAAGTGCTTGTAGTCTTCTGCCCTGAACACGCCGCATATCTGAAATCTGCTGGTTGGAACCGCAAACAGGTCTGCGAATACCTGTACGAAAGTTCAAAGGAGCCACACTCCGCCGTGATGTCGCTTGGCGGAGTTAAAGAGGCGCTCTCCGATGCACCTGCGACAGGCGTCGGCGCTCTCGCTTCGCCGGACGCCGTCGTGCCCATCGTTGCAGGTGGTGATGGCGGTGGCTGGAGCATGGTGATACCAATGTGGTCGACAGGCGCAAAGACGAGATCGGTGACAAAGCGGATAATTACGGCAGGTTGATCTGAGCAGACGGGAGCGGGATATGACGACAAACACCGGGCTGACAGTGCTAGACCCCACAGGCAAGCTGTCTATCGCGACGGCGGGAATGGCGGAGCGACCTGACTCGCTTGCCGGAAAGCGCATCGGCCTGCTGGCAAACGACAAGCTCAACGCAGACCGCCTGTTGGACGCCATCTATGACGTGCTCGCAGACCGGTTCGAGGTCGTTACGGCGCACCGAGCCAACAAGGGCAACGCCTCTCGTCCCGCTGATCCTGGAGTGCTAAAAACCTTCGCCTCAGAGGTCGATGTCGCTCTATTAGCAAACGGCGACTGAGGGAGCTGCTCGTCGTGCAGTTTGCACGACTCGATGCAGTTGGAGGCGATGGGCGTTCCTGCGATTGCCATCTGCACAGAGCCGTTCCGCTCCGGGGCTAAAGCGATGGCAGCGCTCGGAGGTATGCCGGACTACCCGTTCGCCGTGGTGCAGCACCCTATTGGCAGCCTGACCGAAGCCCAGTTGCGGGAGCGGGCGCTAGAAGCCGCGCCGCAGGTAATCCAGTCATTACTGGCACGGCGCGGCTAACATCCAGTTCGGAACCACCTCACGCGTTCGATACGAATAACACAGTCCGCTGCAGCCGTTACCGCGTACCCTGCACAAAGGCTTATCTGAGTTCAGGGTACTCACATGGAAGTAACGGTACTGTCGGCGGCAGCTGCAATCGCAGTGGCATGTATCGTTCTCATCTGGCGTGAGACGCGAGTTCGCCAGCGTGCTCGTGGTTATTACGTTGCACCAATCACGCAGTACAGGCGTGAACTAAGCCGCTCAGGCATCATCACCGCTATTACCGCGGTGATCTGGGTATGGCTGATGCCTTCCTCTGTCTGGCCTGCTGCCCTGGCATTCTTCCCAGCGTTCTTGTACCTGTTCGTTATGTTCACACCGCCGCAAGAATGACCGTATTCGTCACCGGCTAATGCCGCGAAGTTCCTCGGCCCTGGTCAAAGTGCGTCCGCAGGCCAGGGTTCTCGACGACAAAATCCTTGACGTCCATCACGATGTTTTCCTGCAACTGGATGGAAAGACCACCGTCTATTGGCAGCACGACACCCGTGATGAACGATGCCTCGTCCGAGCAAAGGAACGCAATACCGTTGGCGATGTCCTCGGGGACACCGGTCCTGCGCACCGGGTACTGGAGTTCGAAAAGTTTGAACCCCGGCTCGTTGCCAACCTCGCCCCACATCGCTTCGCCGCGCTCTGTGACGATGTGACCCGGTGCAATGGCGTTCACCGTGATTCCCAGCGGGCCGAAGTCGATTGCCATCTGGCGCGTCAGGCCAATCACGGCCGCCTTCCCTGCTTCGTAGATGAGTGACCGGGGTGCCTGCAGCAGTCCGTGAACCGATGACAGGTTGACGATGCGTCCCACGTTCATATTTGGTGGGCTGCCGTGTCTAAGCCCCGCACCTGTCCACGTACCGGGCGTGAATCCGGGTGCAGACCCTGATTCTTCCATAGCGGGAACGGCGTATTTCGCACCCAGATACAGGGCGGTCACCAGCAAGTCCATGCCAGAACGCCATGATTCGTGCTTTACCTCGACAGCACTGCCAGCGCGGTCTGCTCCACCGCCGTATGCGTTCTGCACAAGGAAATCCAGCCGCCCGAACTCGTTGACAGCGCGTTCGACCATTGCCTTAGCCACGGACTCCTGCGAAACGTCGCCAACCATGGTGATAGCCGTTCCACCCGCGTCTCGGATGCGCTTTGAGTTGGCTTCCGCCGCGTCCTTCACCACGTCCACGATAAGAACTTTTGCCCCGTCAGCAGCCAGCCTGCGCGCCGTGCCACCACCGATGCCGAGCGCACCTCCCGTGACAATAGCCGCTCGACCATCGAATCTTTTTTCAGTCATTTGTGAATCTTCTCCAATGTCTCGTGACGCGAAGTGTGAATGAGGCTACTAATTGTTCCACGGGTCTGGACTTGGTGGAGTAGTCGTTGGTGGACTACCCGGATTGGCAGGCAACGATCTGGCGATGCCACTGATCTGTCTCTGGATGTTGAAGAAATCGGTTTCCAGGTTCTGTGCCACAGCCTGGCTGAAGAATTTTATGAACACAGCGATCCCTGCTATGTAAATCCATATGTACCCGATTATCAAAAACAGCATGGCTAAAAGGATGCCGCCACCTATCGACCC
>JAURLM010000091.1 GCA_030831265.1 Chloroflexota bacterium | reverse complement strand
TCGACGAGGTCCGGCCCGCACCTGCGCTCGGGCTGACCGGCAGCGACGCGCGGCCGTTCTCGCTCGAATCGATGCGTGGGCGCGGTGCGCTCGTGTTCTTCGGCTACACGCATTGCCCGGATGTCTGCCCGGCACTGTTCGGCCAGATGGTTCAACTTCAACGAGAACTGGGAGATCGCATCGGCAATGATGTTGAACTGGTGATAATTACCGTCGATCCAGAGCGTGACACTGTCGAACGACTCAAACAGCGGACCGATGAGATGGGCGGGAAGTGGCACTTCCTGACTGGCGCACAGGCGGATGTTGAGGCGGTGTGGGCAGGTTTTTCTGTGCAGGTCCTGAAACAGGGAGATACCGTTGGCCACACTGGAGTCACGTACCTGGTCATGCCGTCCGGTGAAATGACAATCAGGTATCCGGCGTTTGCAACGGCAGATCACTTCATCAAGGGAATCGAATCCACTGAAGCCGGTAGTTGACCGTGTTGTCACTCCAGACAGACGAGAGCCGATGAACCTTAGAGTCCTGGTCACCATTTTATTTTTGGGAATAGCCTCGGGATTGGTTCTGTCATGCGCGTCTGCAGATGCTCAGACACCCGCACCAGTAGAAGAGACGGCGATAGTTGTTACCGGGGCATGGCTTCGACCCGGAATCGACCCGACCGCTGCATATATGACGATCACCAATACCGGGGACAGCCCCGTGACGCTGACAGGTGCCAGTGCGAGTTGGGCAGATTCGGTTGGGATACACGAGACGGTGGACCGTGACGGGTTTCTTGTCATGCAACACGCAGAATCGATCATCGTCCCGGCGCGTAGCGCAGTCATACTGCGGCCAGGCGGTTACCACCTCATGGCCCAGGGGATTCACCGGGCAATCAAAGTAGATGACAGCGTAGAAATCCAGCTCATCACGGATGACGACCGGCAAGTTTCGTTCGTTGCCGTCGCCCGTGCTGGCGGTTAGTCCTCACGGTTCCCAGTACGACAATATCGTGGGGAGCAGCTTCTGCGTGTGCCACTGGTCGAGTTTGCACCCAGGTGATTTTGAAGTGAACGCGAGACCATGTGGTTGGGCGCGTGAGATGATGAACAGTGCGGCGACCGGAAGACTGTAACCGGACCGGCAAATTTCTCGTTACCAGATAACGTTAAGGACAACTCATGTTCGGTCGGTTGAGGCGAAAGCAAAAAACGGAAGAGAGCGCAAAGAAAACCGGTGCCGCGTGGAAGCGCGTGCTCGGCGGCATATTCAGCCGCAGCGCCATTGATGACGAGTTCTGGGAAGAGCTTGAAGAAGCACTCATCGTCTCTGACGTAGGTGTCGAGACAACCATGGAGCTGGTCGATCTGCTTCGTAAAGATATCGACGAGAAAGACCTTAAAGAGCCGGAAGAGGTCAGGCAGGCACTGCGCGACAGGATTGTAGGTACTTTCACACGGCTTACCGACGATGACCCATTGCCGGACGAGCAGCCCACTGTGCTGCTGGTTGTCGGCGTTAACGGCGCAGGCAAAACGACAAGCATTGCCAAGATTGCACAGACGGCAAAGTCAGAAGGGCGCAACGTGTTGCTCGCAGCCGCAGATACCTTCCGTGCCGGGGCGATCGAGCAGTTGAAGATCTGGGGTAGTCGGCTGGATATCCCTGTGATTGCCCAGAACGCCGGAGGTGACCCCGGTGCCGTCGCGTTCGACGCCATGTCTGCGGCAAAGGCTCGTGGCAATGACCTTGTGATTATTGATACAGCCGGCAGGCTACACACCAAGCACAACCTGATGCAGGAACTCCAGAAGGTGCGGCGCATCGTAGACCGTGAAGGCGAGGGCTACCTGAAGCGCGTCCTGCTTGTCATCGACGGCAACACCGGGCAGAACGGGCTGGCACAGGCGAAAGCATTCACCGAAGCGGTGCAGTGCGACGGCGTGATGCTCACCAAGTTGGACAGCACGGCTCGTGGCGGTATTGCGCTCGCTATTGCAGGAGAGCTTGGATTGCCGGTGTGGTTCGCAGGAACCGGTGAGAAGGTAGATGACATGTCCGAGTTCGACCCCGAAGGCTTTGCGAACGCGATACTCCCTGAGTCCGTTACTTCCTGAGCAGGCTTTTCCCGGATGCCAGAACTAATTCACAGCGACAGTGCCTGACACCATGATTGAACTGCTTTTATGGCTGGTCACCGCGCAGGTTGTTGGCCTGGCCGCTTTCCCACTGGTGTTCCGCGCATTACCGCGTCTTGCTGACCGCGGCTGGGGAGTTTCAATTCCGGCCGGGATGTTGCTTACCGGAACGCTGATGTGGCTACTCAGTAATATCCGCATACTGCCCAATAGCACATGGGCATGGTGGCTGGTTGTAGTCGTGATCGCAGTTGGCGGCTACTTTGCAGTCCGCCGACATCTGCCTGAACTGTCACGACTTTTCCGCGTCAGCTGGCACGGGATTGTCGGCGCACAGGTAATGTTCCTCGTCTTCTTCCTGCTGTTCGCGTTATTACGGGCCAACGACCCGAATATCACGAACACTGAAAAGCCGATG
>JAURLM010000090.1 GCA_030831265.1 Chloroflexota bacterium | reverse complement strand
TCGCTTCTACTACTTCGAACCGGGTCCGGCCCGCAATTGAAGAAAGTTGTTTGAGTGATTCCGGCTCGCTGTGGGCGACGATTACGAGGTCTTCCAGCAAGTTTCCGCTGGCTCCCTGGTGAGCGACGACAGGTTCGACGCGTACTGTTTTTACATTGAGTCCGCTCAGGTCCACAGGCGGCTTTGGTGCGTTTGCCCTTGGGCCGACCAGTCCTGCAATTTCCGGGTCAAGGGTGGCCGGGGCAGTGAAGGGCAAAACCTGTCCAGGTGTGCGTCGCTGTGGCCTCGTAGTAAGAAGTTCAGCTGCCCGCTTACGAACATGCATCGAAACCCTGTTGAGCAGTTCACGGAACCCGGTGTCCTTCAGCACGTAGTCACTGGCTCCGCGCCTGATGGCAAGTACAACATCGTCATGCTCGTTAACGCCGCTGAACATGATTATCGGGATGTCTGATTCGTTACGGATTAACGTGCAAACATCAATCCCAGACAGCCTCGGCATACGAATGTCCAGCAGGGCGATATCCGGCTGGTAATCACGGAACATTCGCATGCCGTCTCTTCCGTCGGAGGCAGCGATCACCCTGTAGCCCTGGCTTTCGAGCGCGATTTGGAGCCCAGAGCGAATATCGGGAGAATCTTCAACGATGAGTACAGTTGTGTTCATGTGAGTTACGGCTGCCTGGCTGCGGTCTCGAGTCTTTTTGTGGATGCCTCAACGAGTATGTGTTGATGGGCACGCGTACAGACAGACTAAGACCGGCAGCCGACGCTGGAGAGAGTATCGACACTACTTCGGCGCAGGGTCAGGACGCATATCCGGGTGCTAGACTCCGCACCGTTGAGCCCGTGGAATCCCTGAGTGCTATGAAGGTGTCACCTTGGCAGCAAAGGCAGATGTCGTAGTTATCGGAGCAGGTGTTTTTGGCCTGTCATGTGCGTGGAACCTTGCCCGGAATGGTCGAAAAGTCATTGTGCTTGACCGTGCCCCCATCGGAACTGAAGCGTCCGGGTGGGCACTTGGGAGACTGGATCCCCTGCTGAAAGGTTCCGGTTCAACAGGTTCAACTGAACAGGATTTGCCTCCCGGTCATATTGCCAAACCTGTAGCCCAGCAAGAACTGGCGCTGCTCTCGTACCGGTTACACCGTGAGATGACCGCTGAGATTGAATCGACTTCGGGAATCGATTTACAGGTCGATGAACAACCAACGCTGCAGCTGTTTTATTCAGATGCCGATAGAAAATCTGGACTTCAGTCAGCCGAAAGCTGGACATCGCTTGGTTTTAAGACAGAGATTCTTTCTGCCGCAGACATTACAAAGATCGATGCACGGTTTGCGGCACCGGAATATGGCGGTGCATTAGTTCAGGGCCCGTACTTCATCGACAGCATGCGTTTCGTCTCCGCACTTGCCGCATGTGCGAAGCAAGCGGGCGTGCGGGTGGAGTCTGCAACTGTCACTGGAATTGATGCTACTGGCGCTGCTGGTGCGTCTACTGTTCACACCGACCAGGGTCACTATGAGGCGGCAACAGTGATCGTCGCCGCTGGCCCGTGGTCGAACCACCTGCTTCAGGCGCTCGGAGTCGATGTCCCGGTTCACCCTTCAAAAGGTGAGATTTTGCGGCTCGCACCACCTCGCAGCGGTTCGTTTGCAACTCATCTGCATGGGCCGTGTTCGCTTGTGAACAAAAAGGATGGCATGGTGTGGGTGGCAGCAACAGCCGCAGATGCAGGCTTCGACCGTTCACCAAGCAACGAGGCGCGGGAACGATTGCTGAACAGCGCTAACTTGATGATGCCGGATGCTGGAGAATCCGAAGTGCTCAAGCACACGGTCTGCTTCAGACCTGCAACGCCCGATGACCTTCCTGTCGTGGGTCGAGCAGGTGACACCGGCAGCGTGATCGTCGCTACAGGTGGTGGAGGCAGCGGGATAATGCAGTGCCTGTATGTGGGGAAGCTAGTTGAGGGGATGATGTCGAGCGACAGTTCAGAGCCGGAACTGGCGTCAATATCGTTGGGTCGGTTTACCTGAACGCTAAAAGAGCGTTTATGTCCCGCTTGGCCCGAACCGTTCCGTCCTAATGCTTTGCATCGGCAGGCCGTGTTCCAGCAGTAGTGCAGAGACGGATTCGACGAAATCGGTCGGGCCGCATACATACGAATGCAACGGTTCTGTCAGGTTGGCGATCACGTCTTGCAGCATTGAAACGTCCACACGGCGCGCATAGCCATCCCATCCAGCGGGTTGTTGTCGGGTCAACGTGAGCCTGAGATCGAACCCGTCATCTTCTTCCGCCATTTGCACAAGCTCATCGCGGTATATGACATCGCTGATGTCGCGACTTGAGTAGAGCAGGGCAGCGCGTGGTCGGGCTGCTATGTCGCCCGATGCTCGGTGTCGCAGCATGGACATTAGAGGGACGACGCCAGATCCACCTGCCACCAGCAATAGCGGGCCTCCCTGTGCCTTCGTCCATGTAAACGGCCCGCCAATCGGGCCACGGAACTCTATTTTATCGCCAGCCTGCACCACATCGTGGAAGTATGGTGAAACCTCGCCGTCCTCGATCAACTCAACGGTCAGGTTTATAAATTCACCTGTTCCCGGGGCCGATGCGATCGAATACGAACGCTGGGTCTGGTATCCATCTGGTGCGGTCAACCGAATGTCGACCCGCTGGCCGGGACGAAAGGCGTCGAATCTCGGTATCGATAGCCGGAAAGATTTCGTACGCGGTGTTTCGGGCCATGCAGCGACTACAGTTCCGGTTTGCCACTGGAGCATCCTGCGCCTCAGCGCCGTTCGTGGGCCAATATCGGATACCGGATTGCCAGGCTCGACGTGATCGTCAATCACAGTTGTATCGCTGCTCTTTCCATGGATCGCCGCGCATGTGGTAGCCGTACGCCTCCCAGAAGCCCGGCGAATCCTCGCTCATGAAGCGAAGCCCGCGAATCCACTTCGCAGACTTCCACAGGTAAAGGTGCGGTACAAACAGCCTGACCGGCCCTCCGTGGGATGGCTCGATGGGCTTCCCATCGTACTCATACGCTATAAGAGCTTTGCCATCGATCACGTCCGCAGCTGGCAGGTTCGTTGTGTAGCCGCCATCGCAGAACGCCATGACGTGGGTTCCAGGAGTTTCCGAGATACCTGCTGATTCGAACAGCGTATCGATGGAGACTCCGCGCCAGTCAGTGTCCAGTTTTGACCACTTGGTTACACAGTGAATGTCAACGTGCATGTCCGTTGCAGGGAGAGCCTGCAGTTCGTCCCAGTTCCACTTGCCAAGTGTCTGCCCACCTGCCTCGATAGCAAAATCCCAGGTTGCGAGATCAACTCGCGGTGTTGGACCTGCGGACAAGACAGGGAAGCCGTCCTCCAGGTACTGTCCCGGTGGCACGCGATCCTGTGAGCCTTGCCGTCGTTTTCCGAAGAATCTTCTACTGACCAAACGTCACCTTGCCCTTGTATGCGATGACTGTGCCGTGTCTGGACGGCATTTCATACGCTGATGGTCGACTGTATATTCAGTCTGCATCACAACTATCTCGAAAAAATAAACACGGGAGATCAGCCAATGCTACTCGAAAACAAGGTGGCCATCGTAACGGGTTCGGGCAACGGAATAGGCCGTGCTATTGCGGAGCGGTTTGCACGGGAAGGTGCCTCGGTGACGATAGCGGAATTTGAAGAGTCTGCTGGAAACGAAGTTGCGGACGCCATTAACGCATCGGGTGGGAAGGCATTCTTTCACAAGACTGACACATCTGATTCTGACTCCGTGCGTGAGACTGTTGCCGCCACGATTGCTCACTTCGGCACGGTGAACACACTGGTCAACAATGCCGCAGCTTTCGTGTTTGGCAAGGTCGAGGACGTGACGCCAGCCGACTGGCAGCGCGTATTTGGCGTCAACGTGATCGGATATGCAAACATGGTGCGAGAGTGCCTGCCGGAACTGCGGAAGAACGGTGGCGGGACAATCGTCAACCTCGCATCTGTCTCGTCATACATCGCTCAGCCATCATTCATCCCGTACAACTCGTCCAAAGGTGCGGTGGCGCAGTTGACACGTTGCCTTGCCATGGACCTTGCGTCAGACAATATACGCGTCAATGGAGTGTGTCCCGGTTCAATCCGAACTCGCGCCACGGATAGGCACATTGCCTCACTGGGACTGGATCCTGAAAAGGCCTACGCTGACTTTGGCAAGGACTCCCTGCTCAAACGCATGGGTAAGCCCGAAGAAATTGCCGCTGGTGTGGTGTTCCTCGCATCGGAGGAATCATCGTTCATGACCGGAGCGCACATCGTCATAGACGGTGGAGCGACTATCGACTAATAGCCGACAAATAGGGATTGTGGGCGATTACCTGCCCCGTCACACCTTAATCAACCTGAGCGTGGAGTTTGTTCTCACGTGAGAGAGCGATGCTTGGGGTGTGAAGATCAGTAATTCCCTGCAAAACAACGCGTCACGCGGCTTTTCCGCCATTGAGGTCGCCATCTTTATGGTGGCAGCGATGGTCGTCGCTACTGTGACTACTGCCGCAATGCTTACCCTCGGTAATGATGCAGCACAGGCCGGGGCTGAGGTTTCAGACGATGGAGTTAACGCTGCGACAGGATCCTTACAACTACGCGGTCCTGTGACCGCCATCCGCGGGAGTGTAGATGTCGACGCGAACGACGTGATCGATCTGGCTGGTAGTGACATCCAGGCGGTGACAAAGCTGACGATGCTGCTAACGGCGGATATGGCAAACGGAATTGACCTGACGCCGCCGTACACGGCTGATGA
>JAURLM010000089.1 GCA_030831265.1 Chloroflexota bacterium | reverse complement strand
TACTACGACCAGCAGGTGGTGGCGTGGGCTAGCACGGACTCGGATGAACCGGACACCCTGAAGTTGATATTGGTCAACATGACGGGCAGAGCGGAGAACGTGAACCTGCATATTGCAGGCTTCACGCCGGGGTCTGGAGATGCATGGGTCATGACAAGTGATGACCCGTTATCCCAGGCGAACCCGGATTCGTTCACTGGCAACAACACAAAGGTCAATGGGGTCACCATTACGGATGTCCAGATCGCAAACCCGGCGGCATTTACCGAGTTGCTTGGTTCGATCGAACCGGTTGAGATAGCAGCGTCGGCTGACTTCCAGTACAGCATCGAGCCGTACTCTGTGGCGGCATTGACGCTACGAAAGTAACCGTGCTGTTTACGGCTTGAGCTGGCGCAGCATGCGTTTGACCTGCGCCCCACGGTTCCTGAGCCGGTAGTGACCGCCGCTGACGCGGAATCTCCAGTTCAGCCCTGCTCCATTGGCTTTGACGCCATCCACCCTCGTCAGGCCAAAAAGATCATGCTGGCGTTGCTCAATGCCAAATGCCGCTTCATAGCCAGCTTCCTTAACCGCGTTCACGGCTAGTTCAGACTGGCTTCCATAAGGGAAGCAAAAGACTGGAATTGGCTCACCGAGTAAATCTTCAAGCGTACGACGTGAATCGGTTGCTTCCGAACGCAGCGAGTCAGCGTCCAAGCGTCCCATCGCAGGATGTGTCTTGCTGTGAGAGCCAATCCAGATACCCGCTGAGCGCGCTTCTTTAATGTCGGCCGGGCCCATCAACGTGAGTTGTTCCGCCCTGCCCGCATCCCATACGTTGCGTCCACTAATCTGCCCGCTGACGATCATAGCCATCGCTGAATAGTCGTGCTTCTGTAATACGGGGAGAGCATGAGTCATGAAGTCCGTGTATCCATCATCGAATGTGAGCACAACCTGCTTCTTGCGTTGCGGGTTACGAGCGTTTTCGATGGCGGTCAGCGGGTGCACAGACTCGTAACCTTTCGCCTTCAAGTACGAAAGTTGAGCATCGAGTTGCTGCGCTGTTATCGAGAGGTGATACGGGTCGGGCGTTTCAATACGGTCCACAACCCGGTGATACATGATCGAAAGGAACCAGGGGATATTTTCGGTGGGTTGGTACATGGTCTAAACAGGACACGGGTCACGTGATGCCGGAATTACGATCTTTGAACTGAAGTGGTGGTTGTGAACTGACAGGAACAGTATCACCCGGCAGAGTCATGTCACGCATGTTGAGTACGGCGCTACTTGCATCTGCAGCCCTGCTGTTGACCGTCATTTTTACAGGGTCATTGTCTGTGTCGATCAACGATTCGGTGGCAGTTTCCTCGCCACGCTTCAACAATGGAATAACCGCTGTAAGACCCACCAACGTTCCCAGCAGCATATTCAGGCGGGTGTCCACAATACCCATGTCAACAAGTCCTTGCGCAACCCAGGACATGATGACGGTTACAGTAAGCAGTGCTATTGCTTTCAGGTATGGGTCAGCCTCGTTACGAGCAACAATTGTGCTCTGCAGGAGCATCCGCCCAACCAGGAACCAGAACACGCCAAACCCCACGATACCCAGCCGGAGCCATATATAGAGAATCGTGTTGTGTGGCACATATGCCCATAGAGGGAAGATGGTCGTCAGGTCTGGAATTGGCAGGAACACCTGCATGGGCACGCCAAACCCGGCACCAGTGTAAGGGTTGAGTGCAATGTTCTCACCAACGTTTTCAGCTTCCAGGGCACGGTATTCGTTGGATGCCGAGTCTCTAGCGTCTGGCCTGATTACTGATAAAACGGCCGCGGCAGGCTCTCCAATAAAACCGCCTCCACCGTTGCGAAACAGTGTCAGGTATGGCACTGAGAAGATCATCAGGGCGACAGCCACATAGATAAGCATTCGTCGCTTCTGGGGCATCTGCACGTAAACGACGATGAAGATGGCCGCCACAGATAGAACGATTGCCAGGATTCCGGCACGACGCTGATTGGCCATCAGGGCAAGTAGCACCGGGAGCATCGCCCACGCTATGAACTTCAGTTGCTTCCTGTCAGATCTGAAAATGAACAGCAACAGGCCAAAGACGAGGAATGCAGCGAAGAACAGGCTTTCCTCATGAGACAGTAGTGAGTTGGCCCTGGAGACGTCAGGGATGCTTTCAAGATTCAGCTTCAGTGTGACTACGAACCTGAACACCCCAACCAGGCCTTTTATGGCAATGGCTCCGATGAAGATCCACATCAAACGAACCGCGTCCTGTTTTGTACTCACCGTGTTGTAAATGATGAGGTACATCAAGAACGGGTAAAACAGTGTTCTTACTTCCCATACGATGGTCACCGGGTCTCCGCCGGATGACAGGCCACGCACGATGCCGTAGATGACCATGGCGGTGAAAACGGATAACGCTACGAAAATTGGGCCGGTACGCAACGGCGATTTTCTTTCACCGATACGCTTCACCGCGATCAGTGCAATGAGGCCGAACATCATGATTTCGGCCGCTGTCAGCTGAATTGGCAGACCGATCTGGTCGAGGGGTTTGTGGAATGGAACTCGGTCTGTGATCGAGTCCGGGAACTCCATGTTGAACGGCTCGACCGTAGCTAACGCAAAAATAAGGATATACGCCCCAAGTAACGGCTTTTGCCACACAAGCGGGCCAATGACCAACCCGGCCATCATTATCAATAGCGCTTGAGTGGCGAACCCGGCGCCCAGTGCAAGGCCAATAATCAACGAGAAGAACACGAGTACGGGCAAGAATAGAAGACGGCGCATTCTTGGAAACCGTCTCCAGTAGTCAGCACCCGGCACATTACGCCCACCCGTCACGGGTGTCCCCGGAACGACGGTCAGACGATCCTGGTTTTCTGTGACCGGAAATGATCGTTGCATAACGGCAGATCCTGGCATCTGCAATGACTATACGGTTCGGTTAACTGGCTACCTGCCAGATCATGAAGAACATCATCGGGGCGATTATCGAAGCAGATATCAGCATCAGTCGCGCTCGCGCATCGTACTTATGACTGGTCAGGCCAATACCGAATACAGCGAAGAGGATCAGGCTGACGAAAAGGAACTCCACGGAGCTATCCCCCTAGCAGGTTGGAAAGCCAGCCCGGAACAGGGGATGGCGGTCCCACCTGGATCGCTCCCAGCAAGTTCTCTCCACCCATGAGATCAACAGATTCACGGATCAGATTGAGAGGGGTGACGCCTGAGCGAACAACCATCAGGGTTCCATTCAAGCTCATGGCAATGCGCTCTGTCTGCATGTTGGACAGGACCGGAGGCAGATCAACTATCGTGTACTTGTAATCCTGCTTCAGTGTTTCGATGATCTCCGGGATCTTGTGCCTCAGTCGGACTGCCAGGTCATCAAGTGATGGTGAAAAGGCAGACTGCTTCCATCCGGTGCCACCAGACACGATGGTTATCTTCCCATTTGCAGAAGGGCGAAAGGTTTCTTCCAGTTCGCATTCGCCTCGCAGAAATTCCATCAGGCCTGGAGTAGACCCAGGGGAGATCTCCTCAGATATCGATGGGTTCTCCAGGTCCAGCTCAAGCAAGGCAACCTTGTCACCAGTTTCACGCGTGATGGCATAAGCAATGCCAAGTGCGGCAGTTGTGCGGCCTTCACCCCGAATACTGCTGCTAATTCCCATTGCCCAGGGAACACGGTGGGCGTTGCTGGCGAGGATGTTGACCGCAAGCCGCTGCCACACACGCTGCAACTCAGCGATAGACCGGCGCTGCTCTCGGTTCAACTGGCTCCGGTTAACCACATCTGATTCGGTGTTGGAGGAAACAAGAGGCATGGATGGCGCTTTAATCACACTTGCCACGGCTGGCGACTCCTGCTCTTCAATCCCTACTACTGTCTTTCGGACTGGTCGGGCAGAATGCCCATTGTTATGTGCGTTCGACAATGCGCTGTGAACTACAGGTGCTGTGACGGTCGGTCGGTTGCGCCATCGTCGTGAAACGTCGTTGATGTTCACGGGTTACCGATCTACTGGCAGTGCCATGCTCTGATCACCCAACGGAGCAAGTAAAGCAGTGAAAGCTGAACGAACGCCGATGTTCTTTCGATCGTTGAATCCTGAAATCAAAGGTATCTGCTCTACAAGTGGAATTTTGACCGTCTCTTCGATGTCTTCTTTGGTGCGAACTGTGCGGTCCGTCCACGTGAGCATAATCACGCCAGCTCCCGTAATCATTCCACCAAGTGTAAGACCCACGATCAAGTTCAAGATAAGCGCAGAACCTGCAAGGCTTGCCTTCGGGGGGATTTCAGGGAGGTCGACAACGGCGAAACTCTCATTACGGTTTGAAATGGCGGCTTCGCCCTGGATTCGCACTTGTTCAAGTTTCCTCAAGGCATCTTCGTAAAGCGTGCGCTCAAGTGCGACAGTTCTGGCTAGACGTGCGATTTCAGATAGTTCGGACGCAGGGCGGTTCTGCCCTCCAATAGGTTCAGGATGAGATATGAGGAATGAGCGTTCAGCTGCTTCAGCTGCGTTCAATTTCTGCAGCTGCAACTCAGCCTGCCGACCATAAAACTCCACACTCAGAACACTGTCGCTTTGCTGACGTGCCGCCGTCTTTTCGTTATAGAGAATGATGCCTTCTTCAATAAGGCGCTTGCCAAGGTACGGCTCAACGCCGGTGTACCTGACAGATAAAAGATTATTGCCTTCAGAGGCGATCACAATCTGACGTTCGATCAGGGTATGTGCCAGGTCAACGGCTTCATCTTGCCCGGCAGGTGTTACCACTCCCATTGCACGAGCTATGGATCTGACAACCGGAATTCCTGCTACCTGCTCACCAAGTTTGGCTGGGACGGGCCACAAACCTTCATCGATGGCATCTTGCAGGCCAGAACGCTTGATAATTTCGGTACGGAAAGATTCCGTCGACATCCACTCAGTGAGTGTGCCTGCCTCGATCACGCTGGGTGTACGTTGGCCGGAACCAGAGGTAGTCGAGGTAAGGAACCCGCTGGGGTCCACCCAGATTTTCGCCTGGACCCGGTATTCACGACCGGTGTAGAAGGTCACAATCAAGGCGATGGCTGGCACCGTGATGATAGGAATAAGGAACAGTTCCTTCAGACGGAACAGTGTGGTCACATACCTGCGCAAGTCCAAATCTCCTCATTCACATCAGAATGCTGCAATCAACCAGATCTTGTTCGCGAGAAGGACAGAGCATCGATACATGTCTTCTGCGTTCAGATGAAAACTATGCCGTTTTCATCGCCATCGTCTCGATAGACTATTCGTCCTGTCATCAGGCCGTATGTTCATGTTGGCCCTGACATTCAATCCGTTTGCACAATCCAGTCTGGCCCAGACTAACCTGCCAGTCTGATACTTTCGGTTAACGCTGAACGTATCTCCGGTTCGAACCGTTGAGCGGATACTTCGCCACCACTCAGGCTACAACTCGTATACGTTCCCTGACATGTACCAGTTCAAACAGTTGTGTGAATTAGATATGAACGAACTGGCCAAATTCCAGTGTGTTCAATCATGTCTGACTACTGCAATCAGGAAGCTGGCGTGATCCTGCGAACGAGTCGCAGTACGCCCAGTTTCGCCAGGTATCCAAGAAAGGGAAGATCCTTCCAAAGGTATCTCTTGGCCAGGCGGCGATCCCTGAATATGCGATACGCCCACTCCAGCCCTGAGTTCTGCATCCATGCTGGTGCGCGTTCCACAAACCCGGCAGTGAAATCAATCCCGGCGCCAATCCCGAGTGAAAACGGAACGCCCAACTGGCTCAGGTTGTCGTTCAGCCATAGCTCCTGTTTCGGAGCGCCAAGCCCCACAAACAAGATGTCTGGTTTCACTGAACGTACCTGCTCAATAGCTCGTTGATTTTCAACAGGGTCAGTATTGAATCCCATCGGCGGGCATGAAGTCCCGGCTATCTTCAGACCGGGGAACTGCTCCTGCAATCGCTCGGCCGCGATGTCCGCCGCACCGGGTCTGCCTCCCAGCAGGAATATGCTCAGGCCCCGGTCCCGTGCCCCGGCGCAAATGGGAGCAATCAGATCACTTCCACAAACGCGTTGTTTGAGAGGCGTCTTTTTCAGGCGCGCCGCCCACAGAAGAGGCATGCCGTCAGCCACGCTGATCGTCGCCCTGTCATATGCCGCTCTGAACTCTGGGTTCTTGCGAAGCATCACAACATGGTCAACATTTGGGGTAACGGCGAATGAAGGTGACGGTGATTCCGCTTCGGACAGTATCCATTCAACAGATTCGTGGATATCTACGTTGTGAACCTGGCAGCCCATCACCTCGACGAGATGCGTTCGCAGAGATCAAATCCTGTAGTGCCGGGTAGCAGGACATCCAGCAGCACAAGGTCAGGCTGGTACTGATAGAAAACCCG
>JAURLM010000009.1 GCA_030831265.1 Chloroflexota bacterium | reverse complement strand
TGCTTGTTCAGCAGATCGCGCACCGGAAGCTGGGTACTGCTGCGGTTTTTGCCATCACTGCTCTCGCGGTAGATCGGCAGCGGAAGGCTGGCAACGGCGCCAGAAATCAGGCGGATGCAGGCATATACCGCACTGACGCACATGACTGTTGATTCAGTCACAGCCTGACCGCTTGCGTTGGGGCTGGCCAGCAGGCTGTATAAGTCGGAGCCATAGACGCCCGAACTGGTCGGCAGGCTGCCGGCCGCTTTTACAGCCGTTTGCTGACGTTGCCGGATGCGCTTCTTCATTCGAGTACCCAGATAGATGAGCCGGTGTCGGCAATGCTTG
Source organism: Chloroflexota bacterium (assembly GCA_030831265.1). GTDB lineage: Bacteria > Chloroflexota > Dehalococcoidia > Lucifugimonadales > Lucifugimonadaceae > JAJCYX01. The sequence goes on along the minus strand of JAURLM010000009.1, from coordinate 4,212 downwards.
TCATCGCCCGGTTGATTGCAATGATCAGCGCGACGACTCCATCGATTTTGTTCTCTGACCGCTCCTTGTTGGGGTAGATGTTGTCCTTCGCGTCTATCTTGGCAACGACATTGGACGCCATCCACGTCAGGACAGGACAGGAGCCATGCGAGAGGGTGCCGGACATGACCAGCGCCTCTACTTCCTTCATTGGCGCAGACATGTTTTGCACGGTCTGCCTGACCTCGATCATGTTCAGGCCCTCGTCGATCATCTCGCTGGCAAACTGCGTTGCCTGCCATGGGTCAAATCCGACCTGCTGCAGGTCGAACCGGGATGCGATGCCGCGCAGGTCGTCCTTGATTGCCTCAAAATCGATAACATCGCCCTCGGTCAGCGTCAACAGGCCATCGGAATGGTACTGCCGGTAAAGTGCGCTGTTGCCGTCAATCATCTCCAGGACGCGATTCTCGGGAGAGTAGTACCAGCCGTGGACGTGCCACCGGTCGTCGTCGTCACCATGTGGAGGGAAGACGGCCACCAAAGCCGCAATGTCGACCTTGCTGGCAAAGTCCACGCCGACATAGCACGGCCTGCCCTCCAGCTCCTTCAGCGGCAGGCGCGGCTTGCAGGTGTTCCACTTGAGAATGTTTATCCACGTAGTCTTCGCGCCGACCCAGTGGTTGAGGTGCTTGGTTCGGAAAATCGCCTGCTTTTGACTGGACTGCATCGCCTCGCGCTGTCGTGACCGCAGAAAGTCAGCGTCAATCGAGATGCCGTAATTGGGATTGGCCTTGATCAGTGCATCCTCGGATGTCCAGTCGTCGCCATCATCCGTTGTGTACAACATGGCCCATGTTTCCGGGTCATCAATCGCGCCATCCAGCATCCGCTGGGCATCGCGGCACATCTGGTAACAGGGGCCTCCGATACTGGATCCCGCCGTAGTGATGACCAGCATGACCGGTTGCTCACGCGCACCCATGCCGGTCTCCATCGTGTCGTAGAGATCGCTGGTCTGGTGTTCGTGGTATTCGTCAACAATGGCGCAGGACGGGCTGGATCCGTCGCCTGGCTTGCCAATCACGGGTTCGAACCGGCTGCCATCGCGCAGGATGATCATGCTACCTGCATTGACCTCAATGCCGCAGTGTTCGCGCAGTTCCGGTGTCCGCTCGATCATCAGCTTGGCAGGCCGGAAAACTTCCCATGCCTGCTTTTCAGTTGTTGCTCCGGAATAGACCTCGGCTCCGTACTCGCCATCCATCGACAGCATGTAGTTACCAATCCCGCCTGCAATGATGCTTTTTCCGTTCTTGCGTGGAACAAAAATCAGGATTTTACGATAGCGCCGGGTGCATTTCTCGCGGTGTATCCAGCCAAAAGGCATCCCGATGCTGAATTTTTGCCACGGTTCCAGCCTGATATTCTGCTTTCCTGCCGCCCATTTGCCCTTGGTATGGGGCAGCAACTGGATAAACCTGAGTACCTTTTCCGCCAGTTTCTCATCGAAAACGTAGGGGAATGTCTTGTCCTTGCTGTGAATCAGGTCGTCAAGGTGTCGCTGGCAGGCCAATATTACCCATTTGCATGCCGGAATCTTTCCTGCAACCACGTCCTTGCAGTACTTCGTCGCATCCTTGACGTTTTGGCAGACAGACTTTGTGCTCATAGGTCGGCAAATGCGTTCCGGTTGTTGTCCTGCTTCTTGCCGGATACCTTGCTGCGGTCGGCTGGCGTCATGCCGAGCTTGCCGAGCATGGACTCGATCCGCGCCAACTTCTGTACCGGAAAATCAATGAAGCTTTCGCGACACTCGGCAATCAGCCGGGATAGCACCTCGACAATCTGCCGGTCTGCGGAACTGAGGACGCCGATAGGCGCATTGTCCACAATCTCCTGCCATGCCACGGATTCGCGTGCGTTGAAATAGGGCGGAGGTGTGCCGATGTCGCCATTAACAGCCGCATCTTCGCGCTTACGCTGGGGGTCGTGTTTGAACGAACCGCGCATGGCTAGGACGTTGGTGGGCGTTCTTGGTCTAGCCATGTCGTTACCCAGGATTCTGATTTTGCGGATGTGGAAATTTGACTTGGGCGCGGTCTTTTGCATGTGTCCACAGACTTTTGATACCCCCCTGGGTGGTAGTACCCCCCTCCCGAAACTCCCGGTTGTGGGGATACCCGATCAGGTTATCCACCTCATCAGCCACCTCAACATCACCAACCTCCACCACAAACCATGCTGTAGCCAACCCCGTCGACGCCCGCAAACTACGCATCAACGGCTCAATGTTCTGAGGCCGATGCAACACCGGCACAATCACATCCACCTCATCAGTTGCCGGCGGAGCATAAAACGACTGCCAAAAATCGTTTTCACCCAACCACAACTGCTTCAAATGGGTCGTCCTAATCCCCGTATGAATAAACAGTGGGATATCCAACGCTTGACAGCGCACAAAGAAACTGATGTCCTCACCGATCAGCGACCCGTCAGTGCCACGCACCCGATCAAACCACGTTTCCCCCTGATCGTCTTTGATCTTCTCAAACACAGACCTGTGGATAAGAATGAACGCCCCGCCCGTCGCCGCCGACTTAATCAGCTGATTCACCGGGAAATGTTGCCTGCCCGTAAACCGCCAATGGCCGTCATCATGCTCAACCCAATCAAAAATGGTTGGTCGAGGCACACAACGAAACCCGTTAGAGCCGTCGTCAAACGCTTCCCGCTGGGCGAAACACAAACCGCCAACAATCGGACGTTCCTTAGCGTCAGCCACCGACAACAACTGATCCAACGCCATCGGCTCAAAACCCATATCGGCGTCAACCATAAACAGCCAATCACACTCAGAATTGAGCAGTGCCTTGCCGAGTTCGTTGCGTCCCTCAGGGATACCACCCGACGCACACTTGATCGACGCCCAACCATTCAGCCGGCGGTCATGAGACATATCCCAACCCACCAGTGCCAACAGGCTTTTATGAAAACTGGTGCTCACCTCATGAGGATGCAAATATCCGACCAGCACATCATTCTTAGGCACGCTTCACCTGACGCTTCACACCAGGAACAGCAACAGCCGCCTCCACAACCGGACCAGAATCGGCACGCTTGACAGTTTGACGCACCACCGGCGGCGACTGCACAAACAAATGAGGCAACGCCAACACCAACGGATCGTCAGCATCCCACACCTCACCCAACGCCAACCGAACTTTCATATTCGTCGACGGATCAACAACCGTGCAACCCTGAGCACTATAAACGTAATCCCTCACAACAACCTCCTAAAGCTGATAGCCAGACAATACCAACGGCATCAGTGTTTGTCTACAGAATAGGAAAAGCCCAGGGCGTTAACCCTGGGCTCAACCTAACTAGGTGTTACTGGATCAGGTGTTCTGGAGCAAACGGAACGCTGCGTCGTTCACGGAGTCGAATCCGTGACGGGCGTGTGCGAACCATCCACGCTGGCCGGTAGGACGGCCATTGGTGACACCCATCAAATTGGGGATAAATTCCAAAGTCATGCCCGCACGTTGGGCGATGACGTAGTTGGAGAAATCACCAACGACAAGGATGTTGGCAGCTCCGGTGGTGCCGGTGAAGTTTGGAGCGTAATCGCTCAAAACGACCGGACGACCGAACAGCGTACCAACGCCACCCTGAGTCAAGTTGACGGTGTAGTAGCCACCCGAGTTGTCGGAGCTGAACGAACGGATTTCGTTCTCGACATCGGTTGACATCACCCAGGTTGCACGGCTGCGGTAACGCTCTGGGAGCGAACCCCACACCTTCAGCAAGTCGACAGCACCGAACGCACCATCAGTGGTCACAGCCACTTCAGATCCGGCGGCGGCGTCGATGGCGGTGAAAATGCCGACTGGCGTGGTGCCGGTCATCGTCTGCTTGGCAACGAGGTCAACGTAACCGGCGTCAAGCAGGCGGCGCATTTCCTCGGCGAAACCGGGGTAATCCATGCCAACTTCAAGGCTGTAAGGGATGAACCCTCGGGCCGTGTAGGTTTGCACGTTTGGCTGAGCCAACGTCGGCGAATCATCCGAAGTTTCGGTTGCCTCGGCGTCATACGACCAAGCAACACCGGCAGACGAAACACCCTTCCACTCATCGGTGGTGATGGTAACCACACGAGAAATGTTGAGGATAGGAGCGTCAGCTGCACCGCTTGTGAGGATGATCGACGGGTCAATCAGCACCGGGATA
>JAURLM010000088.1 GCA_030831265.1 Chloroflexota bacterium | reverse complement strand
GGCAACGAGCTGTTCGCGCAGCAGATCGAGTGGGAAGACGGCTACTCATGGTGCCCGGACGTGCCCGGCCTCGGAGTCGATTTCGACATCGAGAAGGCTGAGAGCATGTACGCGAATCCGCAGAGCTTCGTACCCCGCTTCACCCGCCCGGATGGTGCCTTCACCAACTGGTAGGCATCACGCTACTGGCTACGCCGAGTCTTGTTTACGCTGCGCCCGGATGTCCCGGTTGCGCAGCGTTTCGCGATAGCTGCGATAGGTGACCGTGAGCACGAAGAACAGCACAAACATCGCGGCATTCAGCCATCCGCGCTCGCCAGGCAGCAACTTGTGATCCCACACAGAGGCTACAAGCCAGTAGACAACCACCAGTAGCAGATATGGCACCCCGAACAGGGCGATAGCGCGGAGTTGCCCCGCTTGCACCCCGTAAGTCCTGCGGCGAAGAGCGCCGGAGATCCAGTACAGGGCGAACACTATCGGGTATCCAATGAAGTGACGTGACAGGTCGAGGTTTGGGGAGCGTATGGCAGGCTCCAGTGTGAAGATCAGGTACGCGTACATCACCACAAAGCTGATATCCGTCCAAACGCGGGCAAGTTCTGTGGTCCGATGCCCGCTCAACCGGTTCAGATTGTACGGATACGCATTCATCGTGATATGCCAGTCGATCCAACTCCGCATCGTCGCTACATAAAAGCCAATAAAGCCTACGAACGCTACCTGGTGTCCAGCTCCCAGCGGGCTGGTCACAAGTTCATCGTTTCTCACGATGCCCTGCACAAGCAACACAGCGAAAAACACCTGTATCAGCCGTACAAGCTGATCAGAAATCAGTTGTGATGAGTCCCGTTCCGTGGTCACAAACTACCTCCAGGGAACATCCATGCCGTTACTTTGAGTCGACGGTTCGATTGCTGTCACACACCGATGATGGCAGCATATATGCTGAATGCCGAACTAGTCGGCTTTGACACAACTTTGTGATAAAGTGCACATATTTTCACGGCACTGGAGAACGCTGGCCTGGTAAATAAATGAGCGGCATTTTTCGAGCGTCGAACCTTCTCCTCATCATCACAACGGGCCTCATGGCCCTCACGCTGTGGATGATCTTCTTCTGGGTTCCGACTGAATCCAACCAGGGCAACATCCAGCGCATCCTTTACATTCATGTGCCAGTTGCGTGGGGATCCATGCTTGCCATCATGTTCGTTGCTGCGGCAAGCATCATCTACCTGCGTACTAAAAACGAAGTGTGGGACCGCATCGCCGTTGCCACCGCTGAAACGGGTGTCGTGTTCGGTGCCCTGATGCTCATAACCGGTATGGTCTGGGCACGCCCCGTCTGGGGAGTCTGGTGGACCGGAGAGGCCAAGCTGACCACCGCCCTGATCCTGTTCTTCATCTACATCGCCTACCTCATGTTCAGGGCATACTTCCCGCCGGGAGCGCAACGACAGCGACTCGCTGCCATCATCGGATTCATCGGAGCCGTCGACTCCCCGATCATCTACTACGCCGCCAACCTGTGGTCACAGGCGCATCCGCCAGCGGTCATCGGACCGAGCGCGGATGGTGACAGTGCATTCTCCAGCGAATTCGGCATGACACTAATGGTCGCCACACTCGCATTCACAATGCTATTCATCTACATCGCATGGGAACGGTTCGCCATCCGTGAGACCGAAGACGCCCTCGTTGAAATCAAGCGCACCATTGGTGAACCGGAGCCCGCACATTGATTACACGCGCAATCGCACTTCTTGCACTCACAGCCATCGCACTCAGCCTGTTCGCAGGCAGCGGCACCGCATCGGCGCAAGGTGGCAGCCAGAAAACCAGCGGCACGGTTGTTGGCGTAGCGACAGACGAGAACGGTGCGCTAACCCGGCTCGCTATTGCTGATTCAGGCGGCAATATCATTGAGTTCAGCGTCGAGCCATCTACCGAATACGGGCTTGAAACGCAGGCGGGCGACAGGTGGGTATCTACGCAGGCATCCGGGTCTGTCGAAGTAGTCAGCAGGCTCCGAGATCACCAGGATCGATTTGCCCCGGTTACCGTAACCTCAGAAAACGGAGTTGCCCTCAGCGTCGTAGAACGTGAAAGCGGCAAGCTGGAAACCAACCTCGGCTTCCTCTTCGCCGTGTTCGCCATTACGTGGGCCGGGTTCTTCGCATACATCTTCTTCCTTTCACGAAAACAACGCGTCCTGCAGCGAGAGGTTGCGCTGTTGCGCGCTAGCATCGACAGCACCAACGACGACTAACACCTATGGCACCTGACAACGAGAAACCTGTAAACGACCAGTCCGACGATGACCTGCTTCTGCCGGTTCCATCGGCGAAACCGGCCACACTGTTCAACCCGCGCGTCAAGCTGGGGATCGTATTTGTGCTTGTCGCGCTGGGAATGTCATACTTCGCGTGGACTGCCTTCAGCAGTTCCACAGTCAATTTCCACAAAGTCGCAGAGGTGTCTTCAGCAGGGCCAACGCCTGACGAATCAACTGTCGGCGTAATCGGCAAGCTCGTCCCTGACTCATACGTGCGCTCTGCTGATGGCGTGACAGCGAACTTCGCTCTGGTTGATGAAAATGGTTCGACCCAGATGCCGGTTAGCTACAAAGGCGAGATCGGCCAGGTCTTCTTCAATGAACACTCAGAGATCATCCTGCAGGGTCGGCTTGGTACAGACGAGATTTTTCATGCTGACACGCTGACAGTGCGCTGCCCGTCCAAGTACCTGACGGAGCAGGAGAAGGCTGAGATCGACGCTCAGAACAATGGTGAGACACCCGTAGCTCCGCCCTATCAGCAAGACTACTTCCAGCGTGGAGCGTAGTTCGGGTTAGCTGCCATTTTCGGTCCAACTTTTGACAACCCCGCCTTTTTCTTGAGTGTCTCTCCAGCGACCGCCCGCTGTCATGCCGAGCGCAGCCGAGGGAAAGGGTAACGGGTAGCTTCGGATTACCACTGGCTGTGCCGAGACAGGCGACGGTATAACAGTCGAAGGATGCGGAATGCTGCGCCCGCCAAAAGAAGCGCACGCCTTCCCCTGGCGCGACACCCTGTGACCGGGTTTCGTGCTCTCCGCGAAAGCATTCCGCTGTTTTCGGGCTAGGCGACTTCCAGGTCCGAGATGACTCTTCCGGGCTCTGACGTCTCTGTTCTCAACCCGCAGTTGATACACCAGAGAATCAGGCCGTGCATCTCCTTAACCAGGATCGTGTCGCCGTTGCACGAGATACAGTTTTGCTCGTAGATCAAGGCATTGACCTCCGGCTTACCGCATTACAAACAACTTCACCTGTACGGTGAGCGTAAGCCTGTGCATGTGCCGTTGCGCGTGTCGCCGCACGTGGAAGAAGTGAGAGTTTTCAAAGCGAATCTGCCGACCGCGTATCACCGGTGATGCGGTAACCTGACCACACAAAACCCGACACGCTACTAGCTACGCAGGAACGCTCTCCATGCCCGACTCGCTCGCAGGAAAAGTCGCCATCGTCACCGGTGCCGGTCGCGGAATTGGCCGGGCCATCTCCGAAGAACTCGCTCGCAACGGCGCAAAAGTGATCGTCAACGACGCAGGTGTCGCCCTCGACGGTTCCGCTGCCTCGTCGACGCCTGCCGATGAAACGGTAGCCGCAATCAAGGCCGCTGGAGGCGATGCCGCTGCCGTGCTGGAGTCCGTAGCAACGTGGGACGGTGGCCAGCGCATCGTGCAGTCAGCGCTGGACAATTTTGGGCGACTGGATATCGTCGTTACCGCGGCGGGCATCCTGCGAGACCGAATGATCTACAACATGAGCGAGCAGGAGTGGGATGACGTCATCGCCGTTCATCTCAAGGGAACCGCATCCGTTGTTCGCCACGCTGCACCTATCTTCCGGAAGCAGCGCAGTGGTCGCATCATCACCTTTTCTTCCGAATCCGGGCTGGTTGGTTTCGCCGGGCAGGCCAACTACGGTGCGGCCAAGTCAGGCATAGCAGGCTTTACCAAAGTAGTCGCCAAAGACCTCGGCAAGTACGGCGTTACCGCCAACTCCATCGCTCCTCGCGCTGCCACGAGAATGGTCGATTCCATTCCCGACAACGTGAAAGAGAAACTGGCGGAACAGAGACTTATGC
>JAURLM010000087.1 GCA_030831265.1 Chloroflexota bacterium | reverse complement strand
CCGGGCAAGGCGCGCCGATCTCAGCCCTGCTCGGCCTTCCACTTGCGGTAGATGGCGAATGTAGCGTCGTCCGGCGGGTAGTACTTGCCCGGTGACAGGTTCTCCTCGTCAAGCCGACGCCTGATCCACTCCTCAAGATCGTCGTACTCGATGGCCTTCTGTGCAATGTCAGCGGCCACCTGTCGCGGGATCACTACCACACCGTCATCATCCGCAACTATGTAATCGCCGGGACGAATCAGGATGCCATCCACGGAGACAGCATCGTTGGTCGAGTACGGCGTGCCGACGCGCGTTCCCAGGTTGGAAGTCTTTCCATAACCCCACAGGCCAATCCCGTAATCCTTGACCGTGTGCATGTCACGGATTCCGCCATCGGTGACAAGGCCATCGACGCCACGCTGCTTCAGTCGCAGGAACTTGATGTCACCGCCAATGGACATCAGCTTCGACCGCATCGCCTCCATCACGATGATGTCGCCCGGTCCCGCCATCTCAAACGCGGCGTACTCAGGTGATTCCTCACCGTCGGGCTTCTCTGCATCTGCATCAGGTCGCGCCGGTACGAACCGCACGGTCACAGCCCGACCAACCAGCCGTACGCCGGGGTTCATGGTCTGCAAATTGGGCATGTACGTGTATCGAGCGTCGTAACCATTTCGTGCCAGCACATCAACCACCGCAGTGGTGTTCACTTTGCGCAGGGCGGCGCGTGTCGCCTCGTCCAGCACATGCGGCGGGGTTGGTTGGATGATGGCCAATGGTTTCTCCCTTTTCTGGCGGAGTTTCTGCCTGGAAAGACAGGCAAGTAAGTCTGGGTATTGTCGGCAATTCGCTATACGACCGGTCAACCGAGTCTGGCAAGCGAAAACCATCTGCGGATTCTAACGTCCACACATCAGACCGCAACCTCATGCATCACGTTGACATGTAGACTCTGCGCCACACGGCAATACATTTTGGGGTGACAATAGAGCCCTGCTTCAAGACCGGGCAATCCGGCACCTGGAAAACATCTGCGCCCGCACTGGCACGGGACACTGGAGAATCTCATGGGACTGCTTGATGGAAAACGCGCCCTCATCACCGGCGCACGCAAGGGTATTGGACGCGGCATTGCACTCACACTGGCACGCGAAGGCGCACACGTAGGAATCAACGACATCCTAGACGATGAAGTTACTAAGGCTTCGGCAGCGGTCTGCGCCAAACACGGCGTAAAGGCGACAACGCACAAGGGTGACGTCAGCACGGTCGCAGGTGTCAACGCGGTCATCGACTCATTCGAAAAGGCGCACGGCGGCATCGACATCATTGTCAACAACGCCATCTTCCCTGACCAGAGCCGTTCCCTGTTCGAGACGGACGAGGCTTACTGGGACCGCATGATGAACCTGTCGCTGAAGGGCTACTTCTTCGCTTCGCAGCGTGCGGCCAAGTCCATGATTACGCAGGGAACCGGCGGCAGCATCGTCTGCCTTTCCAGCGTCCACTCATACGTTGCGATGAAGGACTGGACCGCTTACGGCATCGCCAAGATGGGTCTTCGACGCATGGTCAAGGGTCTTGCCGTTGACCTGGCTGGAACCGGAATCAACGCAAACTGCATCGCTCCCGGAGCAATCGTCAACACGCTGCCAGCGAAAGACGATGCTATCGACGGTGAGCCATACAACCTGGACGAGCGACCGCAGATGAAGGCCCGCGTGCCTTCGCAGCGCGGTGGCCTACCTTCGGACATCGCGAACGCGGTGCTGTACCTGACTTCGCCACTTGGCAGCTACGTCAATGGTGAGACGATCCTTGTCGACGGCGGAATGATCGCAACCTCCACGCTGTAATCACCGTCCAAACGAAAGTCTCCCATGCCGATCAAACTGGTAAAGCAGAACCTCGTCTATGAGAACCGCTGGCTGCGGCTCTACAACGATGAGATCGAGCACCCGGACGGCAGCGCGGGGACGTTTTCATGGGTCGAACGCAATGACGGCCGCGGCGGGGCGATTGCCCTGCCGCAACTACCGGACGGCCGTGTCCTACTGGTGAAACTGCACCGCTACGTACCCGGTCGCTGGTCATGGGAATTTCCCGGCGGCGGAGTCGGCACGGGCGAATCAGCAGAGCAAAGCGCGTTGCGGGAGCTTGAAGAAGAAACCGGTTTACGCGGCACAGGTGCGCGGTCAATCGGTCGCTACTCGTCAGACTCCGGCTTCATAGCCGTTCATCACACGGCTGTGCTCGTCGATCTCCACGGAGACGCAGAACAACACCTTGCGCTCGACCCACAGGAGTCGATAGCAGAAGCAAAATTCGTGTCGCCACAGCAGGCGTGGCAGATGGTCGGTAACGGCGAAATTTTCGATGGCACAACTATCACCGCGCTGGGCCTTTTGCAGGTGATGAATGGTCGGCACGACTCAGATAATCCTCCAGGGCCAGCCGGAGCACGGCCTGAGCAGGTGCGCGCAAAACTGGTCTACGACAGTCCGTGGTGGCGACTCTACGAGGATGATGTGGCGCGCCCGGATGGGTCGCAGGGCATCTACGTTCGCGTCGAAACAACTTCCGGCAGCGGCGCAATCATGGTTGTTCCACGCACGCCTTCCGGCAAACACCTGCTCATCCGCACCTATCGCTACCCGGTAAAGCAGGAGCTGTGGGAGTTCCCGGCGGGGCTTGTCGAAGTTGGCGAGGACCCGGTGAACACGGCAACGCGGGAACTGGAGGAAGAAACCAGTCTCGTCGCCACGTCAGCAAAGCTCATAGGCACGCAGTTCCCGGTTTCCGGGCTGATGAGCGACACGTTCTACACGGTGCTTGCAGAGGTCCAGGAAATAGATGAATCAGCTTTGACCTTGCAGGCGGACGAAGGCATCGTCGGTGCGAAGTTCGTGACACTCGATGACCTGCGACAGATGGTTCGCAAGAACGAGATTCGCGACGGCGTTACGCTTGGCGTGATAGCCCGGTTACTGGCAGCGGAGTAATAGTCATGGCTCAACACCCGATCAACCTTGCCGCCCGCTTCTTCCTCGAAGTTCTCGCCCTTGCCTTCTTTGCTCACTGGGGTTGGGAAAGTTTCGACGGCCCAATCCACTACGTCACGGCCATAGGGCTGCCGGTAATTGCTGCTACCGCATGGGCAGTGTTCGCCGTCCCCGGCGATCCCAGCCGCTCCGGCAAGACCGTAGTCAACACACCCGGCAGCGTCAGACTCGCCCTCGAAACGGTTTTCTTCATTGCCGCAGTCATCGCGGCCAGCGCATCCTTGAGTGTCGTGATGGGTACCGTATTCGCTCTAGCGATCATCGTTCATTACGCAGCCTCCGTTGACAGGATTCGCTGGCTGCTGGCGCGCTAACTCTCCGCACGGGCTTGCGCTATCGCCCTGCCCCGCGACAATGTGCGTGCAAACAAAACTGATAGCACCGGACACTGACCACTTCCATGCAAGACATATACCAGCACATCGAAGACCACATCGACGAGCATATCGCCACGCTGTTCCGGCTTGTCAGCCAGCCGTCGATTTCGGCGCAACGTCTTGGCTTCGACAAAGCCCCGGCATTGGTGAAAGATATATTCGAATCAGTCGGCATGAATACGGACATCGTGCCGGTGCCGAATGATGGCCTGCCATCGGTCTACGGCACAGCGCAGGGCGAACGCACCGACCGCACATTACTGCTCTACACGCACTACGACGTGCAGCCGGTGGATCCGCTCGACCTGTGGAAGTCTGATCCGTTCAAGCCAGAACGACGCGGTGACCGCCTGTATGGTCGAGGGATGTCCGATGACAAGGGCAACATCATCGCCCGCATCGCTGCCATACGTGCATTCAATGAAGTCCGCGGAGGCCTGCCGTGCAACCTGAAGTTCTTTGCGGAAGGTGAAGAGGAGTCCGGCTCCATAAACCTGCCAGACCTCATCGAACAGCGCGGCCAGGATTTCGCGGCTGACGCCTGCATCTGGGAAGGTGGCGGTAGGGACACCAATAACGACCCCTTCATGTACCTCGGCCTCAAGGGTGTCCTCACCGTCGAAGTGAGCATCAAGCGTCTGTCGGTCGACGCTCACTCGTCGCTGGCCACTGTCCTACCGTCCGCTGCGTGGCGTTTGCTTGACGCGCTCCAGACCATCAAAGGCGATGGAGACCGCGTGCTGATCGACGGTTTCTACGATGACGTGACGCCGTTGAGCGATACCGAGGAAGCAGCCATTGCCGCGTTGCCTGACGAAACCGAGGAATTGCGCCAGATCTATGGCGTGCGGGATTTTGTGAACGAGGTTTCCGGTGACGCTCTTATCCGTAAGAAGTACCTGACTCCCACCGCGAATATTGCGGGGCTGACTTCCGGTTACCAGGGCGCAGGATTCAAGACTGTCCTGCCGGCCTCGGCAAGCGCAAAGATGGACTTTCGCCTGGTTCCTGAGATGCGACCAAACGACATATTTAACAAGCTGCGCCGACACCTCGACAGACACGGCTTCTCGGACATCGAGCTAACGCTTATCGGCGGGGTAAATCCGTATCGCACATCCATGGACGCACCGTGGGTAAAGCTCGTTGCTGAAACAGCGGAAGAAATCTACGGCCGCAAGCCGGTGATGACGCCGAACATGGCCGGAACCGGCCCGATGTACGATTTTGGCAAGACGATTGGCATGCCCATCGCCACATCGGGCATCGATCACCCGGCGCACAACATCCACGCGCCGAATGAGAACATCACAATTGACGACTTCCTGCTCGGTGCAAAGCAGGCGGCACTGATTATCCAGCGATTCGCGGAACGCGGGGCTAAGTAGCGAACTCAGGTCGTCGAGATGAAGTCCTCTATCTCGTCAGCGAGCCTGTCCGGGACTTCTTCGGCAATGAAGTGACCGACGTCGGGGAGCCGGGTTACGCGTGCGGACGGGAACCGCTCGATCCACCGGACAAGTTCACGAGGCCGGAATGTGGGGTCTTTTTCACCCCAGACTATCTGCACAGGCATCGCCTCCAGCATCTCGGCCCGCTGCCACTGCTGCTCCAGCCAGTCACCGGCTCTTCGTAACTCCCGCGCCATCGCCCACGGTCCAACTCGACCACCACGTGCGAGCGCACTGCGGTACTGGAGATGTGCTGCGCTTGTGAGTTTGCGATCACCAAACACTCTCGGCATGAAGAAGCGAGCCGAGAGGTTCAGTCTCGTGTACATCAACTTCCCGACTCGACCTCCGAGTAGACGTGCAGGCCGGGTAAAGTG
>JAURLM010000008.1 GCA_030831265.1 Chloroflexota bacterium | reverse complement strand
TCTTGAGTACGCGGATGACTCTACGCTGGCACATGCGCTGGAATCCCGTGCAGAGGTGTTTTCGTCGAACGGCTCCGCGTCAGAGTAGTTTGTCCGGGAACTCCTGGAATTCTAGGTCTTTTCGGACGGGCTAAACTTGGCAGCGCGATAGCCCCTGCATTCGGGTCAAGCCAGGCAGGTCAAGCCGGGCAGTTATGCCCAGGTCAGCAAAAATGGTTTCTTCAAGGCCCCGCACATATTCGGTCGAAGCGGTCGTCGTGCGTGCCAGTGACTTTGGCGAGGCTGACAGGCTGGTTACGTTGCTCACGCCGTTCCGTGGTCTTGTGCGTGCCGTTGCCCGCGGCGCCCGCAAGCAGAAATCCCGGCTTGGCGGCAACGTAGACCTGCTCCGGCACATCAAAGTATCGATAGCGGAAGGTCGCTCATCACTTCACAGTGTGTCGCAGGTGGAATCCCTGAGCACGTTGCGCGGGCTGCATTCAGGGCTCGAAAAAATGTCAACCGGGCTTTACCTGGCCGAAATCACCGAGCGGTTTTCGGTTGAAGGTGGTTCGAACCCGGCGTTGTTCAACCAGCTCATCTACATGTTGCAGGTACTGGATGTGGAGCCGCTGCACCCCCTGATGGCACGCTGGTTCGAGGTGCAGGTGCTTCGCATCAACGGTTTCCTTCCGGAGATTGGCGTCTGTGTTGACTGTGGTGACGCACTGGAACCTGCCGACCATGTGTTTTCGCCTGTGCGTGGCGGACTGGTCTGTCCGGAGTGCAGGGCTTCTGAGAGCGATGTCCTGCTTTCGGCGTCGCTGAACACTATCAAGCTGCTACGGCACATGGTGCGGGCGCAGTGGGACGGCGTGCGACAGCTTGAGTGCAGCGAAGATGAGTTGCGGCAGGTTGCCCGGGTGCTGCGTGAGCACATGCACTTCGTTCTCGACCGCAATGTGCGGTCATCTGCGTTCATGGACGAAGTAACGCGCTGGCGGTCCGCACCCAACTGACCGGTTCGGTCGATTTTTCTATAGCAATGACGATAAGTCAGGGCTTTGCGCGGGCGAAGTTACCGGTGTTGCATACACGTAGTGCCAGCTAGGGGATTCCGCCTCGTGTTTTTTATCGTGAGTGGTTAGGTTGATATCAGTTCAAGCTGTGTTCGACATACAGATGATCTTTCACGTTGGGGTGAAGTTGGCGAGTTTGCCATTACATGGTGGTGAATTGAAAGTCGTGAGATCAGCGATAGCCTGAAATTTTCCGAAGCATGCGGCTTAGTTCCAAACTCAATCCACTCTGCCTGTACAAAGAGCACCGGTTAAATTCCCTGTTGCTTAATACGGCGCGGGAATCGGCTCAGTGTGAAACTGCGGAAGCTGTATACGCGTTGATGGATAGCTGCCTGTCACGCTTGATTCAGTATGACCGGCTTGCCTTGCGTCTCGTCGACAAGAATGCCGGCACAGTCACTGATACGTTTACCAGCGGAGACTCAATACCGGGATGGCAACTGGGTGTGCCGCGGCCGGTCGCTGGAACGGTGACAGGGGTAGTTGTCGAAAGTGGCCGACCGATGGTCGTGCCGGATGCGAGGTCCCCTGAGTTTATTGCCCAGTATCCTTCGTCTGTTTCATGTGCAGAGAACTTGCCATCCCTGACCGCAATTCCAGTCGTGTATCACGGCAGCGTAATTGGTTCATTGCAGATTCGTTCCCGCAACGTGGATGCGTTCTCCGAAAAGCAGATTGAGATTATCCGCACGGTTGCCGGGTTCGTGGCGCCAATGATCGTTAATGCCATGCAACTGGAGCAACTTCAACGGGAGGTCCGAGAGCGCACCGTTCTTGCAGAAATTGGGCGTCTTGCCAGCGGGACTATCGATTTCGGTCAGGTCTGGCAGCGTTTTGCCGAGACAGTGAAGACATTGTTGCCTTGCGACCGGATGGTGCTGGCGCTCCTTGACGGTGACGGAAGCGCCATCACGGATCGATATGTCTACGGCGTCACTTTGCCCAACTGGGACGATGCGCCCAGGCGCAAACTGTCCAGCGTCCCTGCGAGCATTACCGTCTCACAGCGCAAGGCAACCATCGCTGACGCTGAGGAGAACGACAAGCGGTTTATTGAAGCACTGGGTTACAAAATAAGCGAGCACGTGGGCCTGCGGTCGATGATGACTGCGCCTGTAATTGCAGGCGACCGGGTGATTGGCGTGATAAATGTTCGCTCAATGAAAGACAAGGCGTACACGCCGCAGCATCTTGCGCTGTTTGAACGCATCGCATTACAGATTGGCGGTCCGGTTGCAGCTGCCGAACTCTACGCGCACCACCTCAGGCTGGCGGAAGAAAAGTCTGCCCGCATCGAGCTTGAACTGCGTAACGAGCGGCTGGTTGAAAATGACCGTACTCGCGCTCGCTTCATTTCTAACTTGTCCCACGAACTACGCACGCCGTTGACTAGCGTCATTGCGTTCACTGACATCATTCGACGGACGAAAACAAGCACTCTCAGCGAACGGGATCAGAATCACCTTGAGGTGATTTCCCGCAGCGGCCAGCGGTTGAAGGTGCTTATTGATGACATGCTTGACCTGTCTCGCATCGAGGCTGACAACCTGCGCTTGAGCGGTTCTGTGTTTACGTTGCAGGAGTCTGTCCAGAGCATCAGTGAGTCAATGCGCCCGATGCTTGAGGTCCGGCATCAGCGGTTGGTTAGCAATTTCTCTGAACCAGACATTCGGATGGTGACGGACCGAGAACGCCTGGAACAGATACTTTCTAACCTGATTTCGAACGCCAGCAAATACTCTCCAGAAAAGACCGTAATCAGGGTCGAGGGAAGAGCGGATCGCGGCCGGGCATGCTTGTCAGTAATCGACTCAGGTGTCGGTATTGATGAAAAAGACATTCCGCTGCTGTTCAACGAGTTCAGCCGACTGGATAACGAGGCAACCCGGTCTACCCAGGGAGTTGGGCTTGGTCTTGCGCTGTCTCGTCGGCTGGCGCGGGCGATGGGCGGCGATATTGAGGTGGCCAGCGGAAAAGAGCGCGGTTCCGTGTTTACGCTGGTGTTGCCGCAGGATATGCAGCTGGCGGCTTAGTCCCGGAGCGACTAGACCCGCGCTGGCTCCAGGGCCAGCTTGTCCATCTCTAGTTGGACGGGAATCGGGTATTTGCCAGTGAAGCAGCCCTTGCAGTAACTGTCGTCACTCACGTCGACGGCTCGTTTGAGGCCTTCGACGCTCAGGTAGGCCAGCGAATCAGCACCGATGTGCTCTCGAATTTCCTCGACAGTTTTGTTTGCGGCAATGAGTTCGGCCATTGTCGCCATGTCCACGCCGAAGTGGCAGGTTGAGATGATTGCCGGGGCGGCCACTCGAACATGGACCTCTTTGGCTCCGGCTGCACGCAGCATGTTTATGACGCGCACAGTGGTCGTGCTGCGGACAATCGAGTCGTCCACCACTATGAGGCGCTTGCCTTCGATGATTGTCCGCATGGCGTTGAACTTCATCTGCACGCCAACTTCACGCATGCGCTGGTCAGGGGCGATGAACGTTCGGCCAACGTACCGATTGCGGATTATGCCTTCGCCGTACGGGATACCGGATGCGTTGGCGTAACCAATGGCGTGCGGGATTGATGAGTCCGGAACGCCGATCACCATGTCCGCTTCGACGGCACTCTCCCGGAAGAGTTGTTCGCCCATTCGACGCCTGGAGTCGTAGGCAAGTTGGCCGTTGAGGATGCTGTCCGGCCGCGCAAAGTAGATCTGTTCGAAGATACACATGGCGTGCGTCTTGCGGGCGGCTGGCCAGATGCGAGATTCAATGCCGTTCTTATTAATGACGAGAACCTCGCCGTTTGCAAGCTCTCGTACGAATTCTGCGCCGATGTTGTCCAGTGCGGCGGTCTCTGATGCGACGACATAGCCGCCATTGAGCTTGCCGAGGCAGAGGGGGCGGATGCCAAGAGGATCACGCACGGCTATCAACTCATCTTTGGACATTATCGCTAGGGAATAGGCGCCTTTTAGGCGTCGCATTGCGTACCAGGCGACCTCGAACCAGTCTCGGCCGGGTGCGCGGGCGAACATGGCGGCTATGACTTCGGTGTCGGAAGAACGGTCAAACGTTACTCCCCACTGCTCAGAAAGTTCCCTGCGTAGCTCCGATGCGTTTATCACGTTCCCGTTATGTCCAACGGCAATTTCGCCGCGTGGCCCGTTAGCCAGGAGGGGCTGGGCGTTGTGCTGCTTGCTGCCACCCATCGTGGAATAACGCGTATGTCCAACCGCAACATGGCCGGGAAGGTCTTCCAGGTCTTCTTCTTTGAATGCCTGGCTGATGAGACCCATGCGGGCGTGGAGCTTGATGCCAACGCCCGTAGACGCGGCGATGCCTGCGCTTTCTTGCCCGCGGTGTTGCAGGGCGAACAGGCCGAAGAACGTGGTTCGGGCCACATCATGGTCTGGAATATACGCACCAACGATGCCACACGCTTCACGCGGGCGATCGTCCATAGAGAACGAATCGTCGGGTGCGTGTGATGGTCCGAGCGCTGGGTTCAAACCGGTATCAGATCGCAAGAGGTCTTTTTTTCCGGGAGTGCGGGCGCTGGGTTTCGGGAGTAGCTGGCAGTTGTACGCCACCAAAGTCAATCACGACTGAACTTGAATTCTATGCTGCCGACCCTGAGTGGTCAACGCGTTCAGGCCCGTACGATCCGCACAAGGAACTCGCGGTTTCCCCTGTCGCCACGTATCGGAGATTCCACGATTCCGGTTATTTGCAGGCCGAGCGCGTTCGCATTGTGCCGGAAACGCTCAACGATTGCGTCGACGATGGCAGGTTCCTCGATGACGCCGCCGCGTGGCACTTCACGCCGTTCTGCTTCGAACTGCGGTTTCAGTAGGACGACGCAGTGGCCGCCGGGATCGAGGTGTTCCATGCTCTGGGGCAGGACGGCGAGCAGGGAAATGAAGGATAGGTCAGCCACGATTATTTCGACTTTTTCGGGCAGCGTGAACCCTTTACGGGCGTTGGTGCGCTCCATGCTGATTACCCGCGGGTCTGCAATAAGCTGTGCATGGAGCTGCCCGCGGCCGGAGTCGACCGCGTAGACGCGAATTGCGCCACGCTGGAGCAGGCAATCGGTAAATCCACCGGTCGAAGCTCCGAGATCAAGCGCAACCATGCCGGTTACGTCGATGCCGAACTCGTCCAGCCCGCGCTCCAGTTTGAGACCGCCGCGCGATACGAAGCGCGGGGTTTCGGCAACTGTCACTTCCGCATCTGCCGAAACGCGCATGCCGGGCGTGAGTACCGCTGCGGCTTCAGAACCGCTAAGTTTTACTCTACCGGCCATTACCATTCGGGCCGCAGTGTCCGCATCGGCAGTATGACCGAGTTGCACGAGCAGTTCGTCTAGCCTGGTCTTGTTGGAGCCGGGACTCATCTGGTACTCGCTACTACGTTCGTTGACTGCGCTGGTGCCGTGTCCATATCATCCGGCGCACACGCACGATATGTTTCGCCATTGATAAACATTATTAAAAACCTTATCCGTTCCGCTCGTCCCAGGCAGTCTGCCAAGAACGGCCTGGTGCTGGTTCCGCTGTTTTTTACGGTGAACATCTGGTGGGCTGGTGCAGAGCCTTCCGAAGTTGCGCTCATCATTGCCAAGGCGGCTATTACGTTCCTTGCTTTCTCGGCACTCTCCAGTGCTGTCTACCTGTTCAATGACCTGCGCGATGTTGAGCAGGATCGGTTGCATCCGATGAAGCGTAATCGGCCAATTGCAGCCGGAACGCTGTCTCCGCAGATAGCGTGGGGTGCGTTGCTGATACTGATCGTGCTCGGCTTGGCTGCGGGATTTGTGATCAGCGTGCCACTGGGAGCGTTGAACACCGGCTATGTTGCGCTGAATATCGCGTACACGCTGGTTCTGAAGCACGAAGTGATTCTAGATGTGATGTCGATATCAGCCGGGTTCGTGTTGCGAGCGGTTGCCGGGACGCTGGCGATCAACGGGACGGAACTGACGGCCGGGGGGCTGACGTCCCGTATTGACCTGAACATATCGCCGTGGATGTACGTCGTGACCGCGCTTGGCGCACTGTTCATCGCTCTTGTGAAGCGCAGGTCTGAGCTTGACGCTGCCGGTGATGATGCAGAAAGGCAGCGGTCGATATTGCGTGAATACAGTACCGCTCTGCTGGATCAGCTCGTGGTGATCGTGGCTGCCTCGACGCTGATGGCATACACGCTGTATACGTTCTCATCCGGCATCACCGCATCGTCGAACGTGCCGGACAACAACTCGATGATGCTAACGATACCGTTTGTTGCTTACGGATTGTTCCGTTACCTGTACCTGATGCACATGAAGGGCAAGGGTGAGGCGCCAGAGGATGCGTTGCTGTCAGATAGACCGCTGCGCCTGAACATCTTCCTGTGGCTGGGCGCGGCAACGCTTATCTTGTTGCTAAACGCGTAATACCGGGCGCTGGCGAACTGTAGAGTTCGAATGTTCGGTGGTCAGTCACCAGTCCTGCCATAAAGGGAAAAATTGCTCGAAGGGCGAACAGATTTCTGGAACATCGGCTACCCGCTGCTGGGGGCCATTGTCTACTTTGTCGCGCCAATCGCAGTTATCGCCATCGGGTACGGTCTGTATCGGCGCGTGCGCATCTGGCGGACGGCCGGGGCGTACACCGAGATGGGCGACCAGTCCACTCGCATCCGAGAGTTCCTGCGCTATACGGTGACCGACCTGTTCTGGCATCGCAAGTTCAGGAATCGTGAGCGTTACGCCGGGTTCATGCACTTCGCCATCTTCTGGGGCTTCAGCGTTCTGCTGTTGGCGACGACGATCGCGGCCATCGAATTCAACACTGAGCACTATCTTGATTGGACGTTCCCAACCGCCCACTTCCGGCTCCAGACATCGCTGGCCTGGGACGTTTTCGGCGGCGTGCTGGCGACCGTCGGGCTGGCGATGGCTGCGTGGCGACGTTACGTGTTGAAGCCAGAACGGCTGAATACGTTTGCTGATGACGGCAGGGTGCTGCTGTTCCTGTTTGCGCTGGTGTTCACAGGCTTCGTCATCGAAGGTCTGCGCATCGGCTCGACCGAGCTCAACCCGGCGAGTTCGCTCTACGACACGTCTGCAGCTGAGTGGTCGCCAGTCGGGTGGTTATTTGCGAAGGTTTTCTCAGGCATTGGCATGACGTCTGCCGTCATGGAGCAGCTTCACAAAGTCGCATGGTGGTCGCACGCCGCGATCTTCATGGGAGCCATCCTGTACGCCGCCACCAGCTTCTCGAAACTAAGCCACATCATCATCAGTCCGCTGAACGTCTACTTCCGAACGCTTAGGCCTAGCGGTGCGCTGCGTTCGATGGGTGACCTGGAATCGCTGGAATCGTTCGGGGCGAAGGATCTGCCTGACCTGACGTGGCAGCAGCTTCTCAGCTTTGACGCATGCACAAACTGCGGTCGATGCCAGTCGCAATGCCCGGCTTACGCAGCGGGAACACCGTTGTCTCCCCGTAAGCTGATCCAGGACCTGCGCGGGTACGCAGAAGAGCGTGGGCGACAACTGTTCCTGGCTCGTGATGGCGAGACTGCGCCGGAACCAACGCTATCAATGGTTCACGATGCCGCCGGTGACGAGGCGTTGTGGGCATGTACAAGCTGCGGCTCATGCGTTGAGGCGTGCCCGGTGTCAATCAACCATATCGACGCCATCGTGGACATGCGCCGATTCCTTGTGCTTGAGGAGGGCAGCGGCCCGGAGACTGCTCTCACAGCGTTGCAGAGCATCGAACAGCGCGGCCATCCGTGGACGGGCACGACGTTGACGCGCACGAGCTGGATGGAAGGGCTGGACATACCGACCCTTGCGGAAAAACCCGATGCCGAAGTGCTGTTCTGGGTGGGTTGCACCGGCGCTCTTGTAAAACGGGGCGTGGAGACGACGCGGTCAATGGCGCGGGTGCTGAAGAAGGCGGGGGTCGACTTCGCTGTGCTTGGCGACGCGGAGACATGCACCGGTGATACTGCACGCCGCATGGGCAATGAGTACCTGTGGAAGATGCAGGCGGAGCAGAACTACGAGACTTTTAC
>JAURLM010000086.1 GCA_030831265.1 Chloroflexota bacterium | reverse complement strand
CGGCGTGGAGTACGGCCTGAGCGCAGGTGTGTTCACCCGCAACCTGAACTCTGCAATGGACTTTGCGAACCGCATCGAGGCGGGAATCGTGAAGATCAACGGTGAAACCGCCGGTGTGGAGCCGCAGGTTCCGTTCGGCGGCATGAAGTCTTCGTCGTCAGGCAACCGTGAACAAGGCAAGGCGGCTATCGAGTTCTTCACGCAGACCAGGACGATCTACATGGATCGCTCAGCGACGTAGGAATGCTGCGGGCATGTCCACCGGAATCACCGCCGTGGACATGCCCTGATCGATGTATGCAAACCGAAACACGCCAGCTTGAGATGGTTCGCTTTGCCGGTAGCCCGCCAGCGGTGCCTGCAGTGCCGCAGGGATACGCTTTGCGTCAGTACGAGGAGCGTGACCGCGCTTCGTACTGGCGACTTTTCACCAGTGTGTTCGACACTTATTGCCGGCTGGATGACCTGCGTACCGCTGCCCTTCCCGGTGCTTTTCACGTTGCTGAAGATGTAGCGAGTGGTGATGTGGTGGCGTCTGCGGTTGCGGCGGAATACCTGCGTGACGGGCACCCTGATCCGGGCAGCCTGCAGTGGGTTATGGCAGACTCAGCGCATCTCGGCAAAGGGCTTGGCAAGGCTGTGGTGGCAGCGGCTACGGCTGACCTTGCAAGAGCCCGGTATGGCCGCGTCTACCTGAGCACTGATGACTGGCGACTCCCGGCGATCAGCATGTACCTCAAGCTGGGTTGGAAGCCGCTGCTGTTCGCGCCGGACATGGAAGACCGTTGGAAAACGATCTTCGAGCAGCTTGGACGAGAGTTTTTGCAAGACAGCGTCGTAGTAGACCCGCGTTAAGAGGCTACTGGCAGGATGCCGTCTCTTCTATCGCCCATCTTGTCGGCTTAATCGCCTGTGTCATCCCGACCGTGCCGGAGGAATCTGACCGCTAGGGAGAAGCAGTGCATGAATGTCGAAGTGCAAGATCCCTCGACTTCGCTCGGGATGACAGACAAACGCGCCGTATGGCAGAAATCTCCGTCTTACGCCCCCGGCGGCGGCACGACTACATCGCTATACGCATAGCGTTCTGTAATGAGCTTTGAGTGGGCGAACACGTCCAGAGCGGCCTCGTAAAGGTCAGGCTCAACGGTGATGTCTCCGCTCCATGTTCCCAATTCCTGATAGAACTTCACCGCGGCCGCGGTAGCCTCCACAGCCATGTCCGGGAAGAAGTCTGCCTCAGCCTTCGCCACTTCCATCGGGTCCGCAGTGTTCACCCAGTTGCGGGATGCCCTGTAGGCGGCGGTGAATCGTTTCGCCATGTCTGAGTCGAGCCAGTCCCAGCGTCCGACGAGACTGCTGAATGCGACCGGGCCAACGGATTTCCCGACCGACGCCACGATGTTCCCTGTGCCAAGGTATTCAAGCTGCTGCGGGAACGCTCCCTGCTCATGGAAGTAGTAGCCCTGGCCTTCGCTCCACTGGCGCATCATTTCTGCCCCGCCGGGCGAGTCCAGGTCATCGAGATCATCAAGGTTGATTCCCTCTTTGTGCAGTCCGTAGCGCAGCATCGCCTCCGGCTGACCGCCGTGAACATGCAGGAACTGCCTGCCTTTTAGTTTTGACCAGGTGAAGGCACTGTCAGGCTCACGGGCAGCGATTATGAAGCCGTCGTACCGGTTGATCTGTGCGAACTGGGCGACAACAGGCTTCTTGCCCTGTGCGAGTGCGGGCCAGCTTCCTGAAACAGCGGACTGACCAACGTCTGCGCCGCCTTCAGCAACTAAAGTTGCTGAGTTTTCACCCGCTTCTGCGGGTCTGTACGTGCCTTCAAGACCCTGTTTTTCGAGAAAGCCACCTGCAATACAGGAGATCAGCGGGCTGTAGAACGCTGAGTGGCGTGAGGCGATGAGATTGATCTTGTCCAAGTCGCTGCTCCTGTTGGTGACATAGATGCTGTGGAGTGTTCAGAGCGGATTGTACCGCGCCGGGGAACGACTTCGGTTCCAGTTCAACGTTGACAGGTAGCACAAAGCGCATCCAGTCTCGGGTTGGGGACTTTCTCACCGTAACCGACAACGCAGTTCGATACGCAAAACTTGCATCTCACGGTTACGATGTAGAGGCCGTGCAAGAGCACCTGTCAGACCTGTCGCTTGAGGAAAACAAGTCTATGAAGTCCATCGTTACCGGCGGAGCCGGGTTCATTGGTTCACACCTTGTCGACAGACTGATCGCGTCTGGTCACGAGGTGCTGGCCATCGACAATCTTTCGTCGGGGCGCACCTCCAACCTGAACGATGCAGCACAGCTTGAAGAGATGGACATCAGCGACGAGCGCATCTGCCCACTGGTAGCCAGGTTCAAGCCTGACCTCGTTTTCCATACGGCGGCGCAGATCAGCGTTTCGCTATCCGCACGAGAGCCGGTGATGGATGCAGAGACGAACATCATGGGTACGCTGAATGTGCTGGACGCTATTCGCAACGCTCCCGGCGCTCCTGCGAAGTTCGTGTTCGTATCTTCTGGCGGCGCAATGTACGGGGAGCCGGAGCAGCTACCTGCGGCGGAGACGCTTCCTGCAATGCCAGCATCACCGTATGGTGCGTCAAAGCGTGCCATCGAGGTCTACCTGCCGGTCTACAAGCACCTGTTTGGCGTGAGGCATGTAACTTTGCGGCTGGCGAATGTATATGGACCGCGACAGGACCCTCATGGCGAGGCCGGAGTAGTAGCGATCTTCTCTCGCGCAATGCTGGCAGGAAAGCCGGTGACGATTTTCGGGGATGGCAAAGACGAACGTGACTACGTGTTCGTTGGCGATGTGGCAGATGCTCTTGTCCGTGGCGCTGATGGCGAGGGTGAAGGG
>JAURLM010000085.1 GCA_030831265.1 Chloroflexota bacterium | reverse complement strand
GACATCCTGGTCAACAATGCTGGCGTCGCAGGAGCGCCTGGTTCGACCGGAGTGGGCTTCAGGGACATTGACTGGGAATTCACATGGAAGGTGAACGTCAAGGGTCTCTCCGATGTTACAGAGGCTGTTCTGCCACACATGCGAGAGCGCAAGTACGGCAAGATCATCAACATCTCATCGGTAGCAGCACGCGCTGCACGCTACCTGACTGCTTACTACGCGACAACCAAGATGGCTGTCATTGCATACACACAGGCTTGCGCCCGTGAGTTTGCAGCGGACAACATCAACTCCAACGCCATTGCGCCGGGACGTATCTGGACCGCATTCCACCAGGACTGGATGACCGAGCGCGAGAAGCAGGGTGACCAGACAGTGATTGGCAAGGACCGTTACGAGGTCTTCGAGCAGGCTGCGAAGGCGGTTATCCCTCTCGGCAGGCCGCAGTCACCATCTGACATCGGTGCAGTAGCCGCATTCCTGGCATCGGACGACGCCAGCAATATCACAGGCCAGACCATCCAGTGCGATGGCGGACAGGTGATGGTGTAACAGCGACGCGATCAACGTTGAAAACAAAACCGGGCACGCTGTTACAAGCTGTGCCCGGTTTTTTGTTCGTCAGCAAACGGTCTGCTAGTTATTGCCCGCGGCACGACTTTGCAGCCACAGTTCAACCACACCGGGAATATCGGTCACACCTGACAGGGTGAAGTCAGGTTTCACAATTGGCTCGCGATCGTCATGCCCTGAAATCCAGCCTGTCTTCATGCCGACTCCGGCCGCCCCCGAAATGTCCGTGAGCAGATTGTCGCCGATGTGCAGGCTGTTCTCAGGTCGCACGGCCAGTTGACTCAGCGTGGGGTGAAAGATGTCTGGACTGGGCTTTGCACAGGCGACCTCGTTCGAAAAGGTCAGGTGATCGAAGAAATCAAGCACACCTTCGCGCTCGAACCATTCACGATACGCAGGTGCCGAGGTGAGACCAGTGTTGGATATCAACGCCACTCGAACGTCCATGCGGTCCAACTGTGCAAGCACTTCGTGTGCTCCGGGCAAGAATGCGGGGGGAGTATCAAGGAACGCCCGGTCAACAGCATTGGCAATCTCTGAAACCGCCTCGTCACTCAAATGATCGGGCAATTCGGGGTCTACAAGCGCCAGCAACTGCCGTACACGGTGACTGAACTCCAGGTCGATGCCGAGATCGTGGTCTGCGGTGACCAGTTCGCTAATTGTCCGGCTTGCCTCAAGCAACGCGGCAGCATCAACGAGGAATCCGTATTCTGCCAGCACTTTGCCGGTGTACTCAGCCCGTACCTCGTAACGCTTCAGGGAGCGTTGTGTTCCATCATGCTCTGCAATCAGCGTCAGCCACAGGTCAAGGGTTACCGCTGCGTTGCCGCCAGGCAGGCCATCATCGTTATCAATGTCAGCCACAGTTCTTTATTGCTCCCTTGCGTCCATAAACACCATCAATATGTGAGAAGTGAGAACACATCTACATCTTCGAACCGCGCTCGTCCGTTTAGCGGCAACAGTTCGACAACAAAGGCACACGACGCAACAATTACATCAAGGTTTTTCAATAACTGTACTGCGGCCGCTGCCGTGCCGCCTGTCGCAAGCAAGTCATCAACAATCACCACCCGCTTCCCAGCCAACAAGTCATCGTGACGCGCTTCAAGCCGCGCAGTACCGTATTCCAGTTCGTAATCAGCACCGATGACTGCTGGTGGCAGTTTGCCTGATTTGCGAAGCGGGATAAAGGGGATTCCCGCCTTTACGGCGACGGGTGCGGCGAAAATAAACCCGCGTGCGTCAATGGCGGCCACGGCCTCGGCTCCTACATCATCAAGATGCCGAGTCAGCAAATCCGTCACGTAACGCATGGGAACAGGGTCAGCCATTAGTGGAGTCAGGTCCCGGAACAGGATTCCCGGCTTCGGGTAGTCCGGCACGTCACGAACCCACTGCGTCAGATCAAGGACACTGTTTGATGCGGGCATATCGTTCCCTGAGTCATTAGCATTCGCGCCTGGCAATCTACCACTGCTCCAATCTAGAAAACTATCTGTTCCGATTCTAAACCGCAATGCCGCGTAAGGGTCCTTTCTGACCTCCAACGAGACCGCGGCATCTGCCACAATTCGACCTGCAGACCGGGAGCTCAGTGCTAAACACACCGGGAATCACTCCGGCCATTGGTAGAATCGGGCGGTCGATTACACATTCAACCATGCATTTTCTCGATGCACCTTGTAACGGGCGCATCGACAACCATCCTGAACGGGGAGCAGATCCAATCCATATCGCTCGACTCTCCCTGAACGGGTTTCGCAACCACGCAAAGACAGCTTTGCAACTACACCCCGGACTCACCGTGTTCAGGGGTGCGAACGGTCATGGCAAAAGTAATCTGCTGGAAGCCGTGTACATGCTCGCCATCGCCAAATCTCCTCGTACAAGTGTCGAGCGGGAACTCATCAGCTGGAAACTTGGTGAATCTGGCGGCCATGTGCAAATTCTCGGGGTCGGCCGGGAAGGTGATGAAACAGTGCAGGCACAGCTCGACTACGATGTCGCTGCACCCGGAAGCAGCAGCGGTACAGGACTTCGTAAGTCACTACGCCTGAACGGCATCGTCCGTACTTCGTCAGAGTTCGTTGGACATCTGAACGTGGTCTTCTTCGAAGCAGATGACCTGGAGATCGTACTCGGTTCGCCAACAACAAGACGTCGCTACCTGGACATACTGATTTCGCAGAGCCGTCCTTCCTATCTCAAATCAATGCAGCGTTACTCAAAGGTGGTTACACAACGTAATCACCTGCTGAAACGCGTTAGGGAGGGAAGTGCAGAACCCGACGAAATGGCTTTCTGGGATGAGCGACTGGCATATGAAGGAGCCGGGATTATCCACCAGAGACACCAGGTTGTTCGCCAGTTACAGGATGCAGCAATTCCAGCACATGCTGAGTTGACAGGCGGACATGACCTGACTCTGGAGTATCAGCCACAACTCACAGGTTCCGGGCCGAGCGACAAACTCCCAGAACCATTTACGCAATCTGCCATAGAAGAGTCGCTAGAGCGCGGATTGCAGGAGGCACGACGGCGCGAAATAGCACAGGGACTCACTGTTGTCGGCCCACACCGTGATGATCTCGGCATTTTGCTCAATGGCCAACCAGCAGGTTCATTTGCTTCTCGCGGGCAGGCTCGTATTATCGCCCTCGCCTTGAAAGTGGCAGAAGCCAGCGTGGTGAAGTCTTTGACTGGCCGAACACCAATACTCGCACTGGATGACATCCTGTCGGAGCTGGATCCGGGTCGCAGAAAACTGGTGCTTCAACAGGTTTCACAGTACGAACAGGTGCTGCTGACGACTGCTGAAGACGACGCCGTCGCACCCGAATTCTTGGAACATGCCGAACTGTTCATAGTCAACGACGGCAAGGTGACTCCGGTTGCTAACTGAACCGATAATCACCAGTGACCCGCTGGAACAGGCTGCATCGCTCATAAAGCACAGCAAATACGTTGTCGTGATGACCGGTGCCGGAATGTCTGTCGAAAGCGGCATCCCGACATTTCGCGGAGAAGGCGGTCTGTGGACGCGTTACGGCCCTCCGAAAATGGATGGCTTCAAGCAGTTTCGTGACGATCCGGTTGGCTGGTGGCAAAAGCGAATCAACCAGCAGATGGACGCCCACATCATTGAACTGCGTGACGCTCTCGTCGCTGCAGAACCGCACACGGGGCATCATGCTCTTGCAGGTCTGGAAAAAGTCGGTGCGGTTCACCATGTCATCACCCAGAACATTGACGGACTCGATCTCAAAGCAGGGTTGAAAAACCTGACGGAGATTCACGGCAACCGCAGCAGGTTGCGGTGCATCCAATGCGGCCAGCGCATGTCGCTGGGTGACTTTGTGCCTATCGAGCCACCTGAGCCGTGTGCTTCATGCGGTGGATCAATAAAATTCGACACGGTGATGTTCGGCGAACCGATTCCAGCAGACACACTGGCTGAGGCTAGACGGCAGATAGACATGGCAACCTGCGTTGTGGCCATCGGTACCTCTGCATCCGTCAGGCCGGCAAGCGGCCTGTTGTGGATCGCCAAAGCCAACGGTGCAAGCGTTATAGAGATAAACCCAAACGAAACGAAACTCAGCCCAATTTCAGATGTGATCGTGCGTTCAAGTGCCGGCAGTGCGCTCAATAGCCTGCTGAACCTTCTCAAGATCTGCGAAGAAACGCCATCCGGGGCAGCGAACGAGCCCACTCAGGATGTACGATCTGCGTAGCTACCGGTGACCGTGAATTTCCTCCCACATGAAAGGCGAGAAATGACTGCCCTCGAAGTTGAGATTGCCGCATACAGGTCGGCAAACCCGAAATCCAAAGCCCTCCATGACCAGGCAGAGCGTTTCATGCCGGGCGGAGACACTCGGAACTCAATCTTCTGGAGTCCGTTCCCGGTCTATGTCACGCACGCGGAAGGCACAAAACTCACCGATGCTGATGGGAATGTCCGAACTGACTTCGTCAACAATATGACGACGCTCATCATGGGTCACAGGCATCCAGACGTGATCAAGGCACTGCGCGACCAGCTTGACCACGGCGTTTCATATCCTGCGCCGTCACCGTCCGTTGTCCGGTGGGCCGAGATAATCTGCGAACGGGTTCCGTCCGTCGAGAAGGTTCGTTTCGTTAACTCAGGTACCGAGGCGACGTTGAACGCAATCCGTGCTGCACGCGCATTTACAGGCAAGACGCTCATCGCCAAGTGCGAAGGTGCGTATCACGGCAACCACGATGCCATCCAGATATCCGTTACGCCGGCGGTGAATGTCGCAGGAGACGCCGAAGAACCTGAATCCGTCGTGATGTTCCCCGGCATCAACCCTGGTGCTGCTGACGACATCGTCATAATGCCCTACAACAACTTCCCTGCAGCCGAGCGGATCATCCGCAAACATGCAACTGAATTGGCGGCGGTGATCGTCGAGCCAATAAACGGTCAATGCGGCATGGTTCCAGCTAAACCAGAGTTCTTGCAGGGACTCCGGGATGTAACCGCAGAGCTTGGAATCCCGCTCATCTTCGATGAAGTCATCTCGTTCCGGGCATCACGCGGCGGAGCACAAGAGTTCTACGGCATCAAGCCTGATCTGACCTGTTTCGGCAAGGTTATCGGTGGCGGAATGCCTGTGGGTGCCTTCGGTGGCAAAGACGAGATTATGTCGCTCTGGGACCCAACTCATGGTCCCGGACAGGTCCAGCACGCAGGGACATTCAACGGCAACCCCATGACTGCAGCAGCGGGAATCGCGACGCTTGAGTTGCTGACTCCAGAGGTATACGAAGAACTTGAGCGTAAGGGGGAACTGCTGCGACAGAGCGTTCGCGAATTGATTGCAGAGCTTGAGGTTCCCATGGGTGTCACCGGGGCAGCATCGCTGTTCGCCCTCCAGTTCACCACGGAAAATGTAACGGACTACCGCACATACGCAACGAACGACAAACAGATGTTACAGACCGTGTTCACAGGGATGTTGAACGAAGGGTTCGTAATGTCCAATCGGTGCGCCGGTAACGTGTCAGCGGTTCACACAGACGAAGATATACGGGCGTTTGTGGACGCACTTCGCAAAGTGCTGGTCAGAGCCGGTTACGCCTGATCCCTAGATGTCCAGCCCTTCGTCCTCGATACCGTAGGCACCGCCCAGTCTCCCGGTCATGATCGACTTCAATCGCTCGGAACGTTCTGCTTCCGGGGTTATCGTGTCGTCGTCGTCATGTTCTACCATCTCGACGCTGTCATCGTCATCTTCGAGTGGCTCTTCATCAAAGTCGATGTCTGCAACCGACTTCTGGAGGGAAGGCGGGAAGGAGACGACAGCTGACATTCCCGGTGCACATTTTGTCTCTGATATAAGAACGGCCAACGCCACTTCAGACAACTTCGCCACGCTAAAGTCATATTCATTCCCGCTTGCCATCAACTTGCGCAATCGCTGGGCAATATGAACTTCCATGGACCCAATTCGCTCACCCGCACGCGTGTGTAAATCCATGCGGACACCGTTGTCCTTCGGGAACAACTGCTGGCCTGGTGAAACGGTAGCCAGGATCCTCACCGGGGCGGGGTTGAGTAGTTCAGTAACCGTGGCCTTGGCGGAATCCGTGATGAATCGCAATGCCATTCGTGACCCCGAAGTCACCGGTGCAGAAGCCACAGGACCATCAAGCTGTGAGAGCCTGTCGACATGCTTTCGGGCTATCTTGTTGTCTGGATCCCGTGTGATCGCGTTGTTAGCAGCGGTGCGTGCCTCGGAAAATCTTCCAAGTTCAATCAATGCAGTTGCCAGGCGGTTGTAGGTGCCCACGTCTTCAGGGGCTTGTTCTGACGCCCGGTAATTCAGGTCGACAGCTTCTTCCCAGTTTCCGGACAGCGCTGCAGTAACAGCCTCGGACTTCAATTCGCTGAACGGTCGGGAAGGGCTTGGTTGTGGTTGCTGGACCATGGCACTCCGCCATCAAAACTGGATTTATTTCACAGCCGGTTGATTACCGCGTCTAAGTTCTAGTGATTGATATCCGCCTGCACCTAGTTTTGCCATGTGGAGTTTTACCGAAATTGGAGCGTCGGTATACCCACATACGAACCTGATCCCACTACGGAACTGCGGGAAAAGCTGTTCCGTATAGCTTGCAGACAGCTAACAAAAGGGTGAAGCCAGGGGTGTCAGGCGTTACCCGCGAAGGCGAATGAGGAGCAGGCGGTAAAGCGCTTCGAGTGCGATGCCGAATGACATTTTTGATTTACCTGCGGTGCGATCCATGAACACGAAGGGATGTTCGACTGTGCTCAGACCCGCCTTTTGCGCGCGGTAGGCCACCTCAGGCTGAAACCCGTATCCAGACAGCTTCAGCCCATCAAGGCCGATCGTGACCAGGGCAGATCGTCTGAACGCCTTAAACCCGGAGGTCGCATCTCTGACGTTCAGACCCAGCACCATCCTGATTCCAACCCCTCCCCAGAAGCTGATCTGCCGACGTAAAAAGCTCCACGAAGGGTCGACACCGCCACCTCGGACATAGCGTGAACCCGTGACGACATCTGCTTCTTCCAGCAGAGCCAACATTTCAGGCACTTCCGCAGGGGGATGCGAAAGATCTGCATCCATCTGGACAATCTTCTCAGCACCCAGTTCAAGGGCACGGGTAAACCCGGCGATGTATGAACGCCCGAGTCCCTGTTTCCGCTCCCTGTGGATTACGTCAAAGACGCCGTCATATTCAGAAGCCAGTTCATCTGCCAGTTCGCCTGTACCATCCGGAGAGCCATCATCAACAATTACGAATCCAAGACCCTCAATGCCGAGTGCTCTCAGTTCCGTAATCAACACGGGAAGGTTTTCACGTTCGTTGTAAGTGGGAATCACAATGGCGACTTTAAGTCGCTTCACCGCAGGGACGCCGGTAGTCATCGCCCCTCCTCCCGGCCAGCGATCAATCTTCGGTGTTCCATTTTTGCGCAATGATCGACGACAATTGGCAAGCTGGCTGCCGTAGCGCGTGCGATGGCGGCATCGTCAGTTATGCCGAGTTGTGCCCATACAGCTCCTGCCGACG
>JAURLM010000084.1 GCA_030831265.1 Chloroflexota bacterium | reverse complement strand
CTTTTTCAGGCTGACGGATTTGCTAGACCTGCATCGCGGTTGAGAAGTCTGGCACGCCTTCCCAGCGTCCGGGATTAGTCGCTCGCATGACTGCAATGGACTTGATTACCTCCGGGTTCGCCAGTCCCCACGGCTTTTTGCCGGTGAGCACATTGATGACACTTTCCACCTGCTTGATGGGGCACTCTTCCAGGAATTTGGGCGAGTAACCGGCCAGGTGTGGCGTGACAACCAGGTTCGGAATGCTCAGTAGCGGGCTTTCCGGGTCTACTGGCTCCACCTCGGTGACGTCGATGGCAGCGGCTTCTATTTGCCCGCTTTTCAATGCAACCTGCAGCGCCACTTCATCGATCAGCGGCCCGCGGGCGCAGTTGACCACCAGTGCGGTCGGCTTCATCTTTGAGAATGCGTCAGCATCCAGGATGTGGCGGCTTTCACTGGTCAGTGATGCGTGGACGGTGATGTAATCCGACTCCCCGAGCAGTGTATCGAGGTCAACCATCTGCACGCCGTAGAGGTCAGCGGTCGTTTGGCCGACGTAGGGGTCCGCGGCGAGAATACGAGCCGGTCCAAATCCGCGAATCCGTGTTGCGAAGGCGCGGCCGATGTTGCCGAAGCCGATAATGCCGACGGTGTGCCCTGCTATTCGCCGGACAGTCTCCTGGTACTTCTCGGATAAACCGGGGTTCTCACTCCATTGCCCCTGACGGGTGGTCGTGATGGTTTCGTAGAGACGTCGGGTCAGTGCCAGCATCATTGCGACGGCATGATCTGCCACTTCTGTAGTGTTCACGCCGGGGACGTTGCAGGCGAGGATGCCCAGTTCGGTAGCCGCTGTGAGGTCAATCGAATCGACACCTACGCCAAGTCTGCTCACCACTTTCAGGTTGGGGCACGCTTCCAGCACCTCGCGGGACGCCAGTGGCTGTGTGTTGATGAGCGCTCCATCCGCCTGACTCAAGAGTGCAATCATCTCTTCCGTGGTTGAGCACGGCCCTTCAATCACCTCCATGCCAGCCTGTTTAATCAGGTCAGTACGATGGTGTTTGCTGGGCATCACGGCAACCTTGTACGCCATGTTCTATCTCCGGTGCAGCTTTGTTACTTGTTGAGGATGCGAGGCATTATTGCATTGATTCCATGCCCGGCGCGCTGATTGCGAAGAAGGGGCTGCAATGCGGCGCTATTACCGATATCATCCGGCGTCATGAGCAAAAAAGTACTTATAACCGACTATGTTTGGCCCAGCATCGACCCTGAACGCGAGGTGTTGGAGGCTGCGGGCTTCGAGCTTGTAGTTGCACCGGACACATCCGAAGACACGCTGGCTGTGCTGGCGAAAGATGTGGACGCCATTATGTTCTGCTTTGCGCAGGTGACCGAAAAGGTCTTGCGAGGCGCCGAGAAATGCGTCGTTGCATCTCGGTACGGGATAGGCGTGGACAACGTGAACATCCCGGTGTGTACGGAGCTTGGTATCGTCGTCACCAACGTTCCGGATTACTGCATTGATGAAGTGTCTGAACATGCACTCGGCATGATATTTGCGCTCAATCGTAGGTTGGTTCCGCACACCGCAGAGGTTAAGGACGGTGGATGGAACAGGGTCGCGCTGGACAAGCCTATGCGCCGAATGAACGGTGCAACGCTGGGGGTTATCGGCTTTGGTCGTATTGGACGGGCCATTGCCCAACGTGCGACAGCATTCGGCATGAAGGCAATTGCCTATGATCCGATGATCGAGGTTGGGAAGGAGATTGCCGGGGCGCGTACGACGACATTAGAGGATGTCATCGCCAGTTCAGATTTCATCACGGTTCACGTTCCACTGACTCCGCAGACGCGCGGGATGATTGGTCAGAAGGAACTGGCTGCAATGAAGCCGGGCTCGATCATCGTCAACTGTGCCCGAGGCGGCCTGATTGACGAAACCGCTCTCGCAGCGGCGCTGGCCTCAGGGCATATCGCAGGTGCGGGTATGGACGTGATGGAGCCCGCCCCTCCCGCGGGAGATCACCCGTTGCTGAAACAGGAGAACGTGATCATCACTCCGCACACCGCATTCTTCTCGCAGGCATCGACTCTTGAGTTAGAAAGGCGAACGGCGCAGGAAGTCGTCCGGGTCGTAGGTGGTTCGGAACCGGAGAACTTTATCAATCCGGATGTACGCTGCAAGACGCGAACGGGAATCTAGGCGGCCAGGGCATTCCGTTCTGTCTGCGTGGCTTCTTAAGGCAGTACAACAGGAATGGAGAATTTCGCTACCGAGCCGCCATCAGGAAGCGGGCGGATGGCTATACTGCCGCCGTGAGATTCGATAATCCTTCGTGCTACATACAGGCCGATACCGGTTCCTGGCTGACTTTGGGCCATTGTGTTTGACCCGCGATCAAAGAGGTTGAACACCCGGTCAACGTCTTCAGCGGCAATACCCGGACCCTGGTCGATTACCTCGAAGTTGACCATATCGGCATCAACCGTGCACTTTATATTGATACCGGTGTCGTTCGGGCTGTACTTACTGGCATTGCTCAACAGGTTGATCATGACCTGTCTCAGACGTTTCGGATCCGCGGTGAACACCACATTTGGATCACTGATGAACTGTTCCACGGCCTGGTTCTTCTCGCTGAACTGCGACTCCAATTCAGCCACGCAACTACGAATCAACTCGGCCGGGAACACCACCTGGGTGTTCAGTTCGAACCTTCCAGATTCCATGCGAAAAAGCTCAAGCAGGTCTGTGATCAACTCGCCCGCTCCGGGATGGCGTTCAACAAGGCTGCTGCGTCTACGTTTGGAGTTTTATTCGCCACGGCCATGATGCGTGGTGGTGCTTCTGTCAAAGGCAAAGAAGATGTTGGCGCTGATGATGTTGCGACGATAGGCCGGGCTGCGTTGCAGGGTTTGATGGACCGCGGGAAGGCCAAGATCGGCGACAAGACATTGCTGGATGCGTTGGCTCCGGCGATTGATGCCTTCGACGAGGCTCGCAAAGCTGGAAAATCTGCCATTGAAGCGACCGATGCGGCCGTCGCTGCCTGCGAAGCCGGGACAAAGGCCACTATTGACATGCAGTCGAAAGTTTCACGCGCAAGCTGGGTCGGGGAACGGTCGATTGGCGTGCAGGACCCCGGCGCTACTGCCGTGATGTTTATGTTGCAAGCGGCTCAGAAGTGGATGCACGAAAACGCTGGCTGACACGGCATTGGTCTGTGCGTGCCGGTGAAGTCCATAATGGCTCCAGTCTTTTCCTGATTATGGGCGAGGACAAGGGAGCATGATGGTTTCAGATACAAACTTCGCTTTGCCTGTGCGTAGGTCTTTGCTTGTTGTCAGCCTATTCCTGCTGTTTGTCGCTTGTTCCAGTTCTGCCAACCCGAAAGTGGAAGAATTTCCTGCCTATCTCCTGGGTACATGGACAGAGGTGAATGGGCCAATTGGCACACTGAAATTCGAAGGCAGCGAATCATCTGGCATAGCCATTCGTTCAGCAGACGGAATCAACGCCGAATCATTCCTGTTTCAGTGGGTCGCGCCTGCGTTGATACGAACTAACCTGTCTGGAGATTCAGAGTTCACAGTTCTGTTTGAAGACGGTGGCGACACACTGGTCCTGGCGACAGTAGCCTCTGCGGAAAGCAATGCGATCATTCGCTATTCGCGAGTGAAATAGGCTCGCTCAGTCAGCCATCCCGGTTTCTGACACAGTTGCCGATGAACTGGCAGCGAGTGGATTCTCCCGCCCAACCGGAACCTGTTCCCAGTTCGGGATGAGCAGCCGCCTGGTTGGCTCCAGCATCACTATTGAGAATGCACCGAACAGGCTGAATCCGGCGGACAGCCAGATAGCCCATGTGTATGCGCCAGTGATGTCGAACACCATTCCCGGCAGCACGCCGCCAAGTGCCATTCCGAGTCCCGCTCCCAGCAGTTGCCAGCCGTATGTCGGGCCCATTGGGACATGCCCGTAATACTTGCGGTTGATGACCGGGAACACCGTTCCCTCACCGCCGTATGGGATCGCCCAGATTACTGCGAATGCGTAGAACTCCCATGCAGAGTTGGCGAAGAGCAGCAGCAGGACGAATGCGCCCTGACCAAGAAACGACCAGAACATGGTTCCGCGCGCACCGATCCGGTCACCGAGGATTGGTGTCAGAAACCGTGATGCGATGCTGGTTACGGCGATGGTGGTAAGAACACCAGCAGCAACCGGGAACGACACGCCGCGGTTGACAGCCATTGGCACGATTCCGACAAGTATCACGGCGTGGCCAACGCAGCCGAGGAAGTGGATGTTGACCAGGTTCCAGAACCCGTTTGTCTTGTAGATGGCGCCCTGGTACTTCTTCGAATTGGATTTGTACTCATCACCGGAAGTTACCAGCGGGGCATCCCCCACAAGCCAGCCGTATGCCTTGCGACCAGCCTGTTCGGGTGTATCGCGGAAGAACATCAGTAGCACTGCAAGAATGATCGAACCACCGGTGCCGGTGATGATCATCGTCGTGCTCCAACCGTAACGCTCGATGAGGATGGCGATGACTTGCACCATAATTGCGGGACCAAGACTCCATGACACCATCGCGAAGCCCATCGCCATCCCGAGATGACGGCGGAACCATGACGCGATAGCCGGGACGGCCGGGACAAGGAACAGAGCCTGTGCCGTGCCAAAAATGAGTCCGTAGGCAAGGTGGAACTGCCAGATTGCGGTGACCTGTGATGTCCACATCATGCCTATGAAGAAGAGAGCGACTCCAATCAGCATTGTCTTGCGCGCGCCGAAGCGTGCTGACAGCGTACCGGCAACCGGTGACAGTAACGCTGTGGCGATCGACATGTAGGCGTATGCGAGACCGATTGAGCCGGGACTCCAGCCGAAAGTGTCTTCCAGCGGATTTACCAGCACTCCAAAGGCCATGCGGATGGCCGCACCAAGCATCTGCCCTGCTGACGCTATGAATACGATCAGCCAGGCGTAGTGGCGGAATGTATGTCCTTCGGGCATGAACCGGCTAATCATGGATGTGCCTCAGTGAATTGGACATACGGTAATTAATCCGTCTTCCCACCATTCGCCAGATGCCTGCTGTCCAGTTTCGTCAGCACGCGCAGCGATCCGATCTTGAGCGAGCCATGCTCCAAAGAAAATTAACACCGCGAGGGTTGAAATGATGCTGGTTCCAAGTAGCGTTAGGCCTAACCAAGGTCGCCTTGACGGAGGCTCAGTCCACAGTGGTGCATCCTGTTCAGTTGTGCTGGCAGAGGAACTGGTCAAGTTGTGTTTTGTTTCCGATTTACCAGAATGTCACGGGTGTGCTGAGGTCGCCATACATCCGCCGCACCCGTGACATTCCCAAGATTCCGAACTTGTGGCCCGAACTTGTAACAGTACTAGTCGTTGGGTGAACCGAATTCCTCGCGAAGCTCCGCAAAGATTTTCTGTAGTCCGCCAACACCCAGTGCCATAGGGCTGGACACATTCATCACAGTGTAGCCCTCACGTATCCAGCGTCGGCAGTCTGCCGGGTCAGCAAATGTTGAGCCGAGAGCCTTGCCGGATTTTTTCACCTTGGCAGCGAGGTCAACCATGATGTTTTCGACCTTTGAGAAGTGGACGTCGCCTTCACCGCCGTAGGAAGCAGACAGGTCAGCCGGGCCGAGGATTAGCAATTCGAAGCCATCAAGTGCAAGAATGTCGTCGATCTTTTCCCACGCTTCCGCACTCTCCATCTGGAGGGCAAGGACGGTTTCCTTGTTGGCGTTGACGACTACATCATGCTGCGACAACCCCAGGAAGCTGGCGAAGAACGGGGCAATTCCGCGTGCACCGGTTGGCGGGTATTTGGCGTAGCTGATCGCCTCCGCTGCCTCTTCCGGGTTGTCCACCTGTGGAATCATCACGCCAACGGTTCCCGCATCGTAGGCCCGCTTGATGATTCCCGGCTCGTTCCACGGCACGCGGACTATCGGCGCTACTCCTGACATGCGGCCCTGTAGCAGTACGGGGTAGACCGTCTCAAGCCCCCACGGTGAGTGCTCAAGATCGATCCATGACCAGTCGCACCCTGTCGAGTAGGTCTGCGCTGCGATGTGTGCCATTGGGGCAGGTAGAGACGTGCCGAGCACTGCTTTACCTGATGCCATCTTCTGGCGGAAGTTGCTTGGGTAGACGCTGGTCATTGGGGTGTGCCTCTCGGTTTCACAGTTCGGCGGTGGATTCGTTGTATTTCGATACGGCGGTCGGTAACCGGGCGAATGGTACGTCCGCAAACGGCGACCGGCAATGCTGGGAGTTGCGTCGCAATGACAGACGGCCCAAGAATTGTGACGGGGGCGGAGAATTCACTGGACTGGGTCAGTCAATCAAGAAAAAGAGGAAGGCAAGACCAAT
>JAURLM010000083.1 GCA_030831265.1 Chloroflexota bacterium | reverse complement strand
CAGCTCCAGAGGTCATCAAGACCGCACCTGAACTGGCTCGAAAGACGAGATAATAGATGGTATCGGTCCGTGGGGCAGGTCAAACCGATTGAGTTCGTTGGACAAATTCACGGCTGGCTGTCAATGGCGGAGTAAAAACGTACCGTTGCGCCGGAGTAAGGCTGGGCCACCTGCGGCAGTTTCGGCCGTTGGTGGGCACTCGGATCCGGGAGATGGGATTTTTTCCTCCCTGGGAGGGAGGCCAAACTAGTCAATGCCATCTGGTATTGAACAGGGGGCACCCTCAAAACGTCCGGTTTCGACCTTTGCGCTTGAGTCATTCGCGAGGGTCAGGTCAATTAAGCAATCGAGAGATCTGGTGCTGGCGAAAAGCAAAGATGCGCAGCAGATCACGGCGCACGAAGAGACGGTGGACCAGGACTCCACCGGGAACGCGGTACGTGACGCGGTCAGTTACCGCTGTTGCACCTCCACCAGCATCGGCAAATAGATGCTCGTGTCGCCAGTAACGGTAAGGACCTCTTACCTGAACATCGGTGAAATTCTGGTTCGGCGACCAGTCTTCGATGCGGCTCCGCCACTTCACCGGGAACCTGTGCAGCCTTAACGTGTAGTCGATCAACGCCCCTTCGCCAACGGTAACTGGCGGCGGAGTCAGAATCCGGAAGTCGAGCCACGGTGGTGTGATAGCGTTCAGATTCTGAGCGTCGGCAAAAAAGGCGAATGTCGCTTCAATAGGGCTTCTCACCACCGTCGAAGCAGTCAGCAGGTACACCCCATTGTCTATGCGCTTGATCTGCGGCTCCTCCGCCAACGGTTCTATGGCATCTTCTTGCATCTCTGCCGCCTCCTCTCCCTGGCCACTCTTGCGGCAGGTCACGTGCCTGCGATTGTAAATCGACATCCCGTCTTGTATTGTAGTATATACCTCACCAACCAATGAAGTGTGGAATAGAAAACACACTCCATGCGAAGCGAGCAGGCTGATGCAACCTAAAGAACAGACGGGAAACCGTGGCCAACTGGCAGTTCAGGCACATGAGGTGTGGAGTCAGGAGCAGTGGCGGCTATTCGAGTCCCAGAATGGAAGGGACGTGCTTGACGCGACTGATGACGAACTGGCGAGGAAAGTCACATCTCGCTCAGGCCGGAGAGTTCTGAGGTCTTACAGTTCGTCTTTCTACGCCGTGACCCGGTTCCTGCCACAGGCCAAGCGCGCCGATGTTGAGATGGTCTACGCCGCGGTGAGGTACCCGGACGAAATCGTCGACACGTTTGATCTCTCAGCGTCTTTCAAGACCGTGCTGATTGACGGATGGCTTGATGACTACCAACGCTCAGCACAGTTTCCAACGATCCGCGAAGCCGTCGCCGCCGGGATCCCTGCAACGCTTGCTGGTCTACGTGATGTGCTCAGAAGGAACAGCATCCCAGACGCCTACTACGTAGATTTCATTACGACAATGCGGCGAGATGTCTCGCCTCGCAGGTTTATCGATTGGGATGACTTGATCGAGAACTACATCTACGGTTCGGCAACAGTTGTCGGGTATTTCCTTGCGCACATCTACGGCGCATCGGTTGACCGGACAATTGACGACTGCTTGCGTGGCGCACGGTCGCTTGCGATCGCGCTGCAATTGACCAATTTCGCTCGCGATGTTGCCGATGATTCAGCGCGCTCACGTTGCTACCTGCCTGTTGACAAGGTGGACATGGACGGCAACCCGCTTGTCCCGCTCGTACTTGAGGGCGACCCTGGCTCGATCGCCCAGGCCAAGCTTCTGCTCGCTGAAGAAGCGGCAGTCTGGTACGAACGCGCAGAGGCGGACTTGAGTGCTTTCAAACCTGATAGCCGGGTAGCAATCGATTCCTGCCACCGGCTCTATTCAGCCCTCAACACCCGCATTCTTCAGAGCAGGTCGCCATTCGACCGCGAATCTCTCTCGTTCTGGAGAAAGCTATCCGTGTTGCCTCGCAGCAAATACTGGCGGCTGCCTGCTGCAATGGTGCTGGAGAGATAGCGTCATGAAGCGACCAGAGAGAGCTATCGTCGTTGGCGCGGGCGTCGGTGGGTTGTCGGCGGCAATCAACCTGGCCCTGCGCGGATATCCGGTAACGGTTTTTGAATCGAACGAAAAACCAGGCGGGCGTGCGAACGTCATCGAGTTCGATGGGTTCAAGTTCGACACCGGGCCATCATTACTCAACTATCCGTGGGTCTTCGATGACCTGTTCAAGGCGGCTGGGACCAGTCTGGAGCAAGAGCTTTCCTTGATCCGAGTCGACCCTGCCATCAAGTTCTACTGGCCAGATGGCGAAGAGTTCCAGCTTTCATCCGACCTGACCAGGCTCTCTGCGGAGTGCCGAAGACTTGAGCCTGCCGACGGCGCAGGACTCTTCAACTTCCTTGAAGACGCGCGACATAAATATCGAGTCTCCTTCGACCGGCTCGTTACCCGCAATGCAGACTCCCCGCTCAAGTGGTTCTCGGCGGCGGGACCATCGAACCTCGGCAGGCTTGGCCTGTTCCGTTCAATGGACTCCCAGATTGGAAGGCACTTCAAGAGCAACCGCATTCGCGAGGCTCTAGGCTCATACGGGATGTACCTCGGCGGTGCACCGTATGACCTGCCGGGAATCTTTTCGATCATTCCGTTCGGTGAGCTTGAGTACGGCTTATGGCTGCCTGAAGGTGGGATGTATTCGCTGATCGAGGCGATGTGCCGGCTGGCGGAGCGAGTTGGCGTAGAGATCAGGACGAGTTCGCCTGCCAGGAGCATCGATATCGAACGCCAGCAGGTCACTGGAATCACGCTCGAAGACGGCAGCGTTGAGCAAGCCAAGATTGTTGTCTCCAACGTTGATGTGCCGACCACCATGACTCGCCTTCTTTCGGCTGATCAGCCAACAAAGACCTACAAGGCGCCAAAGATGACTCCCGGAGTCATCACCTACTACATTGCTGTAGATCGCGACCTCAACGAACTGGGCCACCACACCGTCTACCTGCCGGAAGACTCTCGCTCCGCGTACCACCAATTGATGCGTGAAGGCGTGGTGCCGGATGACCTGCCGTTCTACGCATCAGTGGCATCGAATACCGACGCTTCGCTTTCGCCAGCAAGTAGCTCAGCGCTGTTCCTGCTTGCCCCGGTCCCACTCATCTCTCAACTGGGAAAAGTGGAACTGGACGTGCTTTCTGGTGAACTCCGGCAGCGGATGTTCGAGCGTATGCGGCAGCATGGAGTGCCGATCTCTTCATCCGACATCATTCGGCAAGAGACCATGACGCCGGTTGACTGGTCAGCCGCTTTCGGTCTCTT
>JAURLM010000082.1 GCA_030831265.1 Chloroflexota bacterium | reverse complement strand
GATCGCCACTTGTCATTGGTATAAGGCAGTTGTCAAAGCCAAGTCGCTTCGCTTCTGTGGCTCTTCGCGCTGCCTGGTGAACTGCACGCATCTCACCGCCAAGACCAATTTCCCCTGAAGCGGACAGACCTTCACGCACAGGTACGTCCATGAAACTCGAAACGATTGCCAGTGCTACGGCAAGGTCTGCTGCAGGTTCACTTATCCTCAAACCACCGGCAATGTTAACGACAACATCGTTGGAGCCGAGCGGGATGCGCAGTCTCTTGCTGATGACGGCAATAAGCAGATGAAGCCTGCCTATGTCGTACCCTGCAGATGTCCTCCGGGGTGAAGTTGATTGTGTAGGTGTGACGAGAGCCTGCACTTCCACGGTCAACGGCCGCGTACCTTCAATGACAGTAGCAACGGCGGAACCAGATGCGCCGGGCTGTCGCTGTGACAGGAATATACGCGAGGGTTCAGCGACTCCAGAGAGCCCACTCCCGGTCATCTCGAATACGCCAAGTTCATCTGTCGCACCATGTCGATTCTTCGTCCCGCGCAACAGTCGCAACGGCGTTCCGGTTTC
This sequence comes from Chloroflexota bacterium, assembly GCA_030831265.1. GTDB lineage: Bacteria > Chloroflexota > Dehalococcoidia > Lucifugimonadales > Lucifugimonadaceae > JAJCYX01. The sequence continues at coordinate 4,762 of JAURLM010000082.1, read as the reverse complement.
GCCTTCTACCTGCAACACGACATCTACAACGTGTTCAAGGACTTTAGGTCCGGCGATGGAACCTTCCTTGGTGACATGCCCGGCAAGGACAATCGCGGTACCGGTGTTACGGGCGATGGAACAAAGTTCAGCGGCAGACTGGCGCACTTGCCCGATGCTGCCGGGAGATCCTTCGATTCCACTGTGCCAGGCGGTCTGGATGGAGTCGACAATCAGCAATGGCGGCCTCAGTTCTTCTATCAGCTGCCCAAGCGCAAGAACATCGCCGGAGGAGACAGCAAATAGCCCTGTTTGTTGTAAGCCAAGGCGATCGGCACGTTGTTTGACCTGCTCGGCAGATTCTTCACCGGTGGCGTATATCGCGCTGCCATACCTTGCCGCCACACTGGATGCCGCCTGCAACAGCAGAGTGGATTTTCCAATACCGGGGTCACCGCCAAGCAACACTGTGGTACCCGGAACGAAACCACCACCAAGCACACGATCCAGTTCGGTAATGCCCGTTTCTATACGGGTATTCGTGGAGGCGCTGATCTCGTTTACCGCTACAGGTTTCAGCCCGGTGAGTATCGCGTTATTGCCAGTTGCGAACCGTGCTTTGCCGGTAGTGCCCGGTCGTGGTGCGATCACGCTTTCTTCAATGGTGTTCCATGCGCCGCATCCGGTACATTGGCCAACCCATTTCGGGGTGTTGTGTCCGCAGTCAGCGCAAACGTAAACGGTTTTTGAGGTGCGTGTTGTCATGCGGGAAGTATCGGCCTCTCCCGACCCAAAACCCAAACGCAATGGCAGTGACCCCAGGGAAACCGGTCAAACGCGAACAGGGGAGCCGGTTATGGCTCCCCTGTTCATCAGTTCTCTACAACGGCATCATGCGGTTATTCCGCCGTTGCCGGTTCCTTCTTTTTCGCCTTTGGCACGTAGACCTGGACGTTTCCATCCTTGTCCACATCCACTTCGACGATGTCTCCTGCCTTGAAGCGATCTGACAAAAGCTCTTCCGAGAGGCGGTCTTCCACTTCATTCTGGATCAACCTGCGCAGCGGTCTCGCACCCATCTTCGGATCAAAGCCCTTCACCGCAAGGTATTCACGAGCGGCGTCAGTAACCTGCAACACAAGTCCGTGCTCAAGCACGCGTGCTTGCACTTCCTTGAGCATCAGGTCAACGATCTCCATGATGTGCTCCTGGGCCAATGGGTGGAACACAACTGTTGCATCAATACGGTTCAGGAACTCTGGCCGGAACCCGCTGCTCGGGTCCTTAACAGCTTCCAGCACCCGCTCCTTGATGCGCTCGTAGTCTTTTTCCACTTCCAGCCGTTCGTCCTTGGATGCGAATCCAAGTTTGGAGCTGGCGGTGATCAGGTTAGAGCCAAGGTTGGACGTCATCACGATGATCGTGTTCTTGAAGTCAACCTTGCGGCCCTTGGCGTCGGTCAGGTGGCCATCTTCAAAGACCTGCAGCAATACGTTGAACACGTCCGGGTGTGCCTTCTCGATTTCGTCGAGTAGGATGACCGAGTATGAACGACGGCGCACAGCTTCAGTCAGTTGACCGCCTTCGTCATAACCGACGTATCCGGGAGGAGCACCTACCAGCCTTGCGACGGAGTGCTTCTCCATGAATTCAGACATGTCCAACCGCACCATGGCGTCTTCTTCACCGAACATGTATTCGGCGAGCTTCTTCACAAGGTGGGTCTTACCAACACCGGTCGGTCCCAGGAACAGGAATGCGCCGATGGGTCGCTTGGGGTCTTTGAACCCTGCACGGGCACGTCGGACAGCCTTGGCAACGGCTGTCACAGCCTCTTCCTGGCCGACAACGTTGAGTCGGAGCGCCTCTTCCATCTTCATGAGGCGTTCTTTTTCTTCTACATCCAGCCGGGTTACAGGTATGTGCGTCCACATGCTGACAACTTCAGCGATGTCTTCACCAGTGACCTCTTTGCGCTGTTCCGGACGGGTCTTTTCCCATTCAGACTCAAGCGACTCCACGCGTGTGACCTGTTCAAGCTCACGGTCGCGTAACTCTGCGGCTGTCTCATAGTTCTGTCCAGAGATTGCGCTGTCTTTCTCACGGCGAATCTCTTCCAGTTCCTTCTGAGCAACTCGCAGCGCCTTGGGCGTGATGCTGTTCTTGATACGAACACGTGAAGCCGCTTCGTCAATGAGGTCGATAGCCTTGTCCGGCATCTGGCGGTCCGGGATGTACCGGTCCGCCAGCTGAGCCGCAGTCTCCAACGCTTCGTCCGTGATGACCAGCCCGTGGTGTTCCTCGTACTGGTTCTTCACACCGCGCAGGATATCGACGGTCTGCAAGGCATCTGGAGCTTCGACGGTTACTGGCTGGAAGCGTCGTTCCAACGCTGGGTCACGTTCAACGTACTTGCGGTAGTCGTCCTGCGTCGTTGCACCAACCACCTGCAACTCACCTCTTGCCAGTGAAGGCTTAAGGATGTTTGCAGCGTCAACAGCGCCTTCAGCGGCACCAGCACCAACCATCGTGTGCATTTCATCAATGAAAAGCACGCAGTTGGCGGCCTGTTTGAGTTCAGCGATCACCTTCTTCAGGCGTTCTTCAAATTCGCCACGGTACTTGGTACCGGCGACAAGTGATCCCATGTCCAGCGTTACAACGCGCTTGCCAATCAGAGTCGGCGGGACATCTCCCTGGACGATCTCCATGGCGAGTTTCTCGACGATGGCTGTCTTGCCTACACCGGGTTCACCAATAAGAACGGGGTTGTTCTTGGTGCGGCGTGACAGGATCTGCACAACGCGTTCAAGCTCAGACGAGCGACCGATGACCGGGTCCAGGTGGCCCTCACGAGCCATCTTGGTGAGATCAACTCCAAGTTCGTCCAGTGTCGGCGTACGCGTACCGGACTGCTTCTGGGCAGACCCACTTCCTGTCTGAGTCGCGCCCTGGCTGAGTATGTGGTTCGTCTCGCCGCGGACCTTTTCAAGGGTCACGCCAAGACTTTCCAGGACGCCGGCGGCAACGCCTTCGCCCTCCCGCATCAGGCCAATCAGCAGGTGAACTGTTCCGATGTAGTGGTTATCGAGCCGGCGTGCTTCATCAACAGCCAGTTCGATCACCTTCTTGGCACGTGGCGTAAGACCAATCTCGCCTGGAGTTGGCCTTTCGCCGCGCCCGATAATGAATTCGACGGCGGTGCGAACTTTCACCAGTTCAACGTTAAGGTTGGCGAGCACTTTTGCTGCGCCACCCTCAGTCTCCCGCACCAGTCCAAGCAGGATGTGCTCAGTACCGATGTAGTTGTGGTTGAACCGCTGCGCCTCTTCCTGGGCCAGCGAGAGAACTCGCCTGGCCCTTTCAGAGAACTTTTCAAACCTGCTTGCCATCAATCTTGCTCCCCTCTTTGAACAGAATGGTGCAAGCCCTTTTAGTCGTTCTTTTCGAAGATATCCTCGAAACTGCCTTCACCTTCTTCAAGGGAGGCACTTACCGGGCTGGCTTCTACTTCGCCGTTATCTTCCTGCGCCTGTTTCAGCGACAGCCCAAGCCTTCGGCGTTCTGGCTCTATGCGAATGATCTTCAGCTTGAGCTCGTCACCTTCGTTAACAACATCCCGTGGGTGTTTAATGACCTCGTGGCTGAGTTCAGAGATGTGGATCAGACCTTCAATACCTGCGTCGATGCGTGCAAATGCGCCGAAGTTGGCGAGCTTGGTCACGACACCGTCTACTATCTGCCCCAAAGAGAACTTGTTTTCGACCTCGTCCCAGGGCTCTGGCTTGAGCCTTCGCAGGCTGAGGGCAATCTTCAGGTTCTCACGGTCTACCTTAAGGATGAATACGTCTATCTCGTCACCGACAGATACAACCTCTTCGGGTGATTTGATGGGCTCCCAGGACAGTTCCGAGATGTGGATCAGTCCATCGGCTCCACCAAGGTCTACGAATGCACCGAAGTTGGAGATGCCTGCGACGCGTCCACGTCGGGTCTCTCCTTCGTTCAATTCCTGTACCAGGCGCATCTTCTGGATCTGCTTCCAAGCCTGCAATGCTGCACGCTCAGAGAAGATAGCCCGGTTCCGGCGACGGTTGAGTTCCACAATCTTGAACTCAACTTCCATCCCGATGAAGCCTTCCTTTGGCGGCTCTCCGCCTGGTACATAAAGCTCACGGGCAGGACCAACCAGCTGTGACAGCGGGATGAAGCCTTGTACGCCTTCGGCCTCCACCACTGCGCCACCCCGGTTTGAACCGATGATCTTGCCTTTGGTGGTTTCGTCGCTTTCCATCGCTTTTTCAAGAATCCGCCAGCCCTGTTCACCACGGGCGCGGTCGATGGAGAGAATGGAAGAACCGTCCGGCCCTTCCGGGTTTATCACATACGCGATGATTTCATCGCCAACCCCGATTTCTGCGACGCCTTCTGGTCCAAGCGTGCGCATTTCGCGGCCCGGTACAAGTCCCTCTGACTTGTAGCCAATATTGACGAGCAGACCTTCACCTGTCTTGCTCATCACTTTCCCGTCAATAATCTCTCCACGTCGGAGGGCTTTTGACGGTACGTACTGGTCCAGCAGATCTGCCATGGTCAGAGCCTGACCGGCTGGCTTTTCTGTTGTAGCGACGGCAGCGCCTGCGTTCTGCCTCACTACTTGCTGTTCGGAATTTTCTACTGCGGCGTTCTCGGTGGTCGACGAATCATTCCTACAACTAGATATGAACTTCAACAGTCCTGAGCGTCCATTCTAACCGAGGTGAGAATGCGTATGTAGGTCAAT